>CAJXNF010000299.1 GCA_913056375.1 uncultured Pseudomonadota bacterium
TGACCTTTGCAGAACTCAACAGCATGTCTGGAAAGTCAGACAGCTTTAGGGTACCAAGAATAAAGCCGATGATAATGTTGACCACGACGGCTGTAGCACCTGCTTCCGTGGGCGTCAAAGAACCAGAGAAGATTCCATAGAAGATGATCCCGGGAACAATAAAAGCGTACCAACCAGATTTCAAAGCCTTGATAAGATTCTGCCACCACTCAACAACTGTAATATTTCCGCCTGATTCATATGAATTTAGACGATTCATCACAATATTTGTGATCAAAATTGACAACAAGATCGTTAAACCAGGAATGACAGCTGCCAAGAAGAGAATGGAAGCTGAAATCCCGAGCACAAGCCCGATGATGATGTATGAGATGGATGGTGGGATGAGAATGCCCGTACAAGAACCAGCAGCCACTAGCGCACATGCATAGGGCCTAGGATAACCACTTTCGACCAAACGGCTGATGGTCATACGGCCCACAGCAGCAGCGCCAGCCGCATCTGATCCGGAGATGGAGGAAAACATTCCACAAACCAAAACAGTTGCCGAACCGAATCCCCCCTTTGTCCAACAAGTCAGAGCATCAGCAATATCTAGAAACTTGCGACTCAAGCCTGTTCGAACGAGGACATCTCCTGTTAAAATAAACAATGGGACTGCTGTTAGGGCGAAAGCGTCAATTCCATCAAATAGGCTTTCTCCAATCAACGAAAGTGGCAGAGCCTCTGACATGACCAGCATCAGGATCGCGGCTGAACCGATGGAGACCCAAACAGGAACTGCCAAGGCACAGAGTACCACGAACATGATCACAGGGAGGTAAAAATCCCATCCCAATGTTACAGCCTGATCCTGCAATTGACTCCAAAGCATTACGCTACCTCAGCTACTCAAACAACGCCGAGCCTTCAAAGACTTCACGGCCTGCTTTGAAAGCTTTGAAATCGTGGATCAGTGACTGGATCAAGCGAATGGTGATCAGGCTGAAGCCAATTGGAATCGCACAAAGAAACCATACCATTGAAATCCGTAATCCGTGGCTCACAGAGCCAAATTTTGCGGAGACAAGTACTGTTTCAAAAGACCAGTACAGGGCAATGCAAGCTACAGCGAGTGAGATCAAGTCACCAAACATATAAAGCAGGGATTTCCACTTCGGAGCTAAGTAGTGCATGATGACATCGATTCTGATGTGAGCTCTGTCCCTAAATGCTGCTGCAGCTCCAATCCAAGCTAAATAGATGAAAGAATACCTAACAATTTCTTCACCCCAAATCGATGAATAAGAAAAAACTTCACGCCTCAAGACTTCGATTGCCATTGTTGAAACTAACATGATGTAAAACACTAACAGCAACCACTTCTCGATATTTTTATTCAGGACTTTTAAAAAGTTCTGCATTCAGAATTTACCAAATCGAAATTTTTTATTTTTTTTTATTGATAGTCGGTTCGAAAGGATATTTCAGTTTACTGACCTTAAAGATTTCTTCAGATTGATTCAGGTAAGGATCAAACCTCCAAGAATTCGGAGAAACATCGAATCAGGAGATTTGATCAAATTCAGTGTCCAAACAAATGAGCTTAATCAAGCATCATGAACGTAGTAGCGGCTCATAGTTCCTGCTGCCTCCTCCAATCTATTAAAGGCGTCCATTGAACCAGCCAATTCAACTTTGAATTGGTCCCATTCAGATCGTTGGTAACCACCAGCAGCTTTCCACTCAGCCAGTTGATCCTGGGTCAAAGAATGGAATTCTACTCCAGATTTCACCAACTCAGCCATCGCGTAGCTTCTGGCAGAAGGCACCTTTGCCAGGTTTTGTTGGGCGGTAACCTCACTGGCAAACTCAATTCCATCCTGAACATCGGAAGGAAGGGATTTAAACCATTCCAGATTACAAGAATACACTTGGCTGTCCGGAACTGCCTGAGTAAAAGTTACATGGCTCAGAATGTCCTTGAAGCCAAAGACGTAGAGAGCTCCAACTGAAGGATCTAGTGCGTCAGCGTCCCCTTGTTTAATCGCTGATGGTGTTTCACCCCATGCCACTGGAGTTGGGTTGGCCCCCACCATTCGGTAATACTGCTGCAGCATTTTTGAACCGGGAACACGGAATTTCACCCCATCAAGATCTTTTGGAGTCATCACCGGACCAGGACCGCCCTTACGAATTGCAACCACTCTAGGGTCAATGACAATGTAGAAAAGCGCCTTGAAACCGCTAGCCTCTACCTTGGGATGAACTTCACTCTTCCAAGCATTCGAAGTTACCAAATTGGTGAAGCGCTGATTCGATCCACAGAAATATGGCATATTGATCAAGTCAACCGCTGAGGCGAAAGGGGCAAAGTTCGAGAGGGAATGTTGAGCAGCTTGAATAGTGCCATTTTGGACTTTTTGAGCAAGCGCACCCCCAGCTCCCAATTGACCACCTGGAGCAAGCTTTACGTAAATTTTGCCGTTGGTGGAGTTTTGAATATTCTCTTTGAGATCCAGTTGCAGAATTGGATAGCTTCTCGAAGCTCCTAAAACGTATGCGGTTGCTACTGTCATTACATGAGCAGCTTCCTTTTCACGTTTGCGCTCTTCAGCTGCTGTTTGCGCCACAGCCTCACTAGAAGAGAGAACACCTGCGGCTCCAGCCACCATAGCTGCTGTAAAACTGCCTTTGCCTACCAGTTCCAGAAAATTCCGGCGACTGACTGACTTTAGTTCTTTTGCTTCATCACTCATGTTTGGACTCCTTTGCTTAAGCGCCATTTACGTTAGACTTGTTTCGTTCTATCCTCTCAACTCGCTCATGTTTCAAGATGGTGATTGTGAAAATTATAGAGGCAACCAACAACAGTAACATCTCACCGACGTCACCCAAAAACGGCTGTCCTCCCAAAGTTCCCATCAAAACATTTGTAAAGAAAATAACGAGCAGAATGATCGTCAGATACATCCATTCTCCCATTCAGAATTACCACAAAATTATGGCTTCAGTAAGCGCCATGTAAACGCTTACACGGCAAATCAATTAACCGAATATAAATTTTGATGCAAGCGCTTTCATAGACTAGTATTTTGGGGAAAATTGACTATATATTATTAACTCTTTGAATTGATAGAATTTCTTCAGGAAAGAAAAAATTGAATTCCAACAAAAAAAAGTCGAACAATAGCGTGGAGAAACTCGCAACTCTCGCTGATGTTGCTGAACAAGCTCAAGTGTCGACTGCGACGGTATCACGTTGTCTGAATAGTCCCGAGAGAGTTGACCCAAACACTAGAGAAAGGGTGTTTAAAGCTATCGATGCTCTGTCCTACACACCAAATTTTGGTGCTAGGGCCATGGCAGCCCGCAGAACTCAAACTGTTGGTGCAGTGATTCCTACAATGGAGAACTCCATATTTGCTAGGGGCATCCAAGCTTTTCAAGAGGAGTTAAGCAACCATGGCTTTACTTTGTTGGTGGCCAGTTCTTCTTACAAGCCCGTGAGAGAGGAGGAGCAGATCAAAAACCTGATTGCCCGAGGTGCGGAAGGATTACTGCTGATTGGTTACGACCGCAATCCGGTTATTTATGAGTTTTTGAGAAATCGTAAAATTCCAGTCTTGGTAACTTGGGCTTTCGATCCAGCTGAATTTCGGCCAGCAATCGGCTTTAATAACGTCGAAGCCATGAGTAACTTGACCAAAAAGATATTGAATCTTGGCCATCGAAAAATTGGCTTCATCACGGCGTCACTTCAAAACAATGATCGAGCAAGAAATCGCTTGAAGGGAATTCAGGAGGCCATGAAAAAAGCTGATCTGCCAGAAAAGAATCTTCAATTGGTGCAGACCAGCTACTCCATTGATAATGGTGCAAAGGCTTTTGAGAAAATCATGAGTGGCAAAGAGAGGCCAACCGTTGTGATTGGAGGTAATGATGTCTTGGCAGTCGGGGCATTGAGAAAAGCCAAAGAAATGGGATTTAGAATCCCCGATGATCTCTCTATCACAGGTTTTGATGATATCGAGTTAGCACAAGTGGTTGACCCACCACTAACCACTGTACATGTACCTCACCGTAGAATGGGCACTCGAGCTGCCCAGATTCTCGTTTCGCTAATTAACGGTGAAAAATTTGAGAAAAGTGAAAAGCTTCAAACCACTATTCTATTCAGAGGAACCCTAGGGCATGCTCCCCATTAAATACATGAGGAATGGAATACATGTAAAAAACCCCAAAAAAACTGACTACTGATTTACAAATACCCTACGTTGACGGCAGTAGTGGTTTAAAATATGATAGTGCACACATTAATAATGATACACACCACGTTGACGGCAGGAGTTGTGCAAAATAATGTTATGCTAATGAAATGTAGTTGGCGAGGCACCAGAACTAGGTTTTTGTCACTAAAAGAAATAAATGCATTCAACTCAACAAC
>CAJXNF010000300.1 GCA_913056375.1 uncultured Pseudomonadota bacterium
GTTTGATCATCAATTTCTGAAGATTTCCCACCTGATCGACTTGCCAAGCAACCCACAATGAAGATAAGTTGTGGGAGTTTTCTGAATCTCTTCCATAATCCCCCATCCAGCCAAAAAAAGAGAGACATCATGGGAATGTTCGACAACCTCGACAACCAACCTTCAAAACCAGCCTCTACTTCCCAGAAAAAAAGTGGTGGAGACATTGATTGGAAAGCGGAACTACTCTCCTGGAAGGGAGCAGTAGGTGTTGTGGTGATACTGGGAGTAGGTTGGCTGATCTTTGGAGGGAGCGAACCAGATCGTAATGAAGTCGTCAACTACAGCAACAGCAATGTACCGATTGGCGTGAGCGATACACTGAACGAAGAAGCAGTGAATCGACTCGGAGTGGATTTGACCGATAATCTTGATCCACAGTTGGTACCGGTGGTTGTGGCCGAAGCGATGAAAGAAGCAACCGAAGCCGGGGTCAGCGAAGCAGACTTTATCCCTTCACTGGTCAGCAAGATTTCCAACAAGATTCGTGACATCAGCACGATTGATTTGAATGCCGATGGCCTGGCCGACCCGATCCTTGTGATGCCCGCAAGCGCTTCATCTGATCAAGAATTTATCCAGTTTTCAATCAAAGTGCCTGATCCTGCCGAAGTTAGCGAGCTACCCCCTGGGAGTGATCAGGAGGCCTGGCGAGATATTGCGGAGAACAAGTCCATTGAGATCATGACCGCCTCAGCAACGAAGAATGCGCAGGATGAAATTTCCATGCAGTCTGCGCCAAATCCCCAAATGTATAACTCGGCTCCTCCCTATTACCACTACTCTTCGCCTGGACTGGGCACGATTCTTTTGACATCAATGATGATGAGTGCGTTGTTTTCTCCCCCCTTCATGGGGTATGGAGGATACTACGGTGGACCTCAAAGAACCGTATCGACGGTTCAAAGCCAGCGCTCTGGTGTTACTTCTTCGATGGGCTCTTCCAATCCTTCTCAAAGTGCAGTGACGAACAGCAAAGGCCAGTCGGTGGGCCAGTCGAACTTCAAGAAAGTTCCACCCAAGTCACTGAATCAAGTGAAGACAGCGCAGTTCCGTTCTAAGAACAGTGCGGCAACAACAAATCGATCTGGTGGGTTTGGTGGTGCCAAAAATTCTGCAGTCCAGAAGCCCAGAGTTTCCGCACCCCGAAGAACAATGCCCAAGCGGAGATCTGGCGGATTTGGTCGAAGGAAACGCTAACCTCAGTTGATGGGTTCTTGTGCGTCTGGTGGGTTTTCTAAAGCCTTTGCCTGGCGTTCCTGCACACTTCGGGTCAGGACTTCGGCCAGGCGCAGAGCCTCCCGCTCTGTCATTTCGATTGAGGTGACCTTCAAGACTCTCCCCATTCTCGACTTGATCGAGAGTTGAACGCCTTCCTTACTTGGACCAACCTCAAATTCGAAGTCAACTTCCATAACTTTCCTTCCAGGAAACAGACTGCAGCAGCACGACAGCTTCTGCCGCAATACCTTCTTCACGCCCCACAAAACCCAAGCGCTCGGTGGTGGTTGCCTTGACTGAGATTTGACCCACAGAGATCTGCAGGTCTTCCGATAAATTTTTACGCATCGCCTCGATATAAGGACGTAGCTTGGGACGCTGGGCCTGTACTGTACAGTCCAGATTACCTACGACGAAGCCAAGTTCTCGGACCTTTTCGTGGACATGACGCAACAATTGGCGGCTATCTGCCCCTCGGTATCGCTCATCAGAATCTGGAAAATGCTGACCAATATCTCCCAAGGCCAGAGCACCAAGAAGCGCATCCATTACGGCATGGAGCAAAACATCTGCATCAGAGTGCCCCTGTAGTCCTTTCTCATGCCGAATTTCAAGCCCTCCAAGGATGAGTGGGCGTCCTTCCACCAGGGCATGAACATCAAAGCCAGTTCCAATTCGCCACATTCCCTGACTCAATATTTTGGAGGTTCCTGGGCGCTAAGCCACCCAAGCGCCAACGCCACAATCATTGCCAAAGAACTGAGCAAATCCCCTGTTGCCAAATACCAGATCACCAGAAAAGCAGCAGGAGCCCCATATCTGAGGGGGGGACTCCGGCGAAAGAGTCGGACAACTTGACCAAAGGTTCGATTGGCATCACTGAAAAGGTTTTCCATGCGTCTCCTGTTACCAGTGCTTGAGGACACACTGGAGGTCCTGTTGCACCAATTGATGGAAGAGGGCGTTGTGCCCCAGAGCGGGGCTGACCCGATGTCGTGCTTCGTGGACAAGCGTTTCAAGTAAAATAGCCTGTTTGGGAATCGTACCCAGCCAGAAGTTGGAACGATGCACCCGAATTTGTTCTTCTCCCCAATACACCCCTGCTTCTCCATACTGGACCAGGTTCCCATGCACCGCTGGTTCGAGGGTGTAATGAATTTCAACAGTTCTCAGTTTCTCCCTCATAGTCTCCGGTAGGCACTCGATGCCCTGTAGCCTGTCGACGTATTCATTGACCACAGCTTGTCGGGCGGGAACATCCTCACGCCAAACCCCAGCAACTTGCCAGACATCGCTGAGAGCCCAGACCAGCAGCAGAAGAAGAATACCCACCATCCACCAGGAGGAAATTCGGCGTGGAGGTGTGGGCCAATGCCTTGGATAGGCATAGCGCCGTTTCCAGGCAAGCCACTGGCCCCATTCTTCTTGAAGGCGCTCACGTATATCTGGCCGTGCATCAAGGCAGGCTGCCAAGTCTTCGGTCTGGTCGTCATTCAGTTCATCGCATTGGACCAGCCCTTCTTCGCGGCAGGTGTGGCAGCGCAGATGTAAGAAGCGTTCCCGTTCTTGACCTCTCAGCAAGAGAAGACGCAAATCTGTTCCACCACAAGCGACACAACAAAGTGGGCCTGACGTTGTTGCCAAATTCCCATTCTGTTCTGAACCAGCAGAAGAGATTCTATCAACAACTTGTAATCGCATTGCACTTGTCACGGGCAGGACCATATGATTTTCTGTTTTGACTCAAAATCTGAATCTTTCCTCTTGAGACGCATCACTATGCAAGCTGTGGCACGCAATCCTTGGTTGAACAAACAAAACCTGACAAATGGCATCGCGCTGGCGTTGGTCATTCTTGGGCTAGCCTTACCCCATGAAGATGGCAACCCCTGGTTGAGCATGGGCTTGTTCGCTTTTTCAGGTGCAGTGACCAACTGGCTGGCGGTCTACATGCTCTTCGAAAAAGTGCCCGGACTCTACGGTTCCGGAGTTATCCCAGAGCGATTTGAAGACTTCAAGGCTGGAATCCACCAACTCATGATGAATCAGTTTTTCACACCTGAGCGCATCGAGCAATTCCTGCGTGAATCCAATGTGGAAGGTTCGCTGTTGGCATCAGGGGCGGATTCCTTGCTGGAACAACTGGATACGGAGCGAGCCTTTCAGACAATGGTGAGTGTGATCGAGGAATCGTCCTTTGCTCCCATGCTGGCGATGGTGGGTGGTCCAGCTGCGCTTGCTCCACTGAAAGAACCCTTTGTCGAAAAATTCCGTGAGCTGATTCACGAGATTCTGGCAGATCCTCGGGTTCAACAGACTGTGGAAGAGCATTTTCACAAGGCAAACGCTGCAGAGACGATGACGGAACGGATCGAAGGGATTGTCCGGCAACGTCTGGACGAGTTGACCCCAGAGCGAGTCAAGGAGATTGTTGAAGATATGATTCGCCAACACCTGGATTGGCTAGTGGTCTGGGGTGGTGTTTTTGGCGGTTTGATTGGCCTGCTGACTCATTTCTTCATCTGAAAAATTCTTGCAATTCCTGCTCAAATGACTATTCTAATTTGTTTTTCAAGAATTAAGTCTAACTCCTTAGCAGGGCTTGCCAGCAGGCAGGCTCCTTCTTTTTGAACCAAGAAAGGTTGCCATGATCAGTGGAATGCTGGCCCGTAAGATCGGCATGTCGCAGGTTTTTCAGGATGACGGAACTATGGTTCCTGTGACCGTCCTGCAAGTCGGCCCAATGACCGTCACCCAGAAAAAAAACAAAGACCGTGATGGTTATGATGGAGTTCAGTTGGGCTTTGAAGAGATCGCTGAACGCAAGCTGAATCGCCCTACCAAGGGACATCTGAAGGGACAAACCTCCGTTCGGATTCTTCGTGAATTCCGTGCAGAAGATCACGATGCTATCACAGTTGGTCAAAAGTTCGATCACAGCATCTTCAGCGAAGGCGAACTCGTATCTGTTGTAGGCACTTCCAAGGGTCGTGGTTTCGCTGGGGTAATGAAGCGTCACGGCTTCGGTGGACAGCCGGCCAGCCATGGTCACCGAGGTAAGAGAATTCCAGGTTCTATCGGTCAGTGTGCGTTCCCAGCCCGCGTCTTCAAAGGCAAGAAAATGGGTGGCCAATTTGGTAACACCCAGGTCACTACCCAAG
>CAJXNF010000301.1 GCA_913056375.1 uncultured Pseudomonadota bacterium
AAATACGACTTCCCACTCAAGTCCCTTGGCTTGATGAATCGTGGTCAGGGTCAAGTGCTCCTGATCTTCCCATTCCATCGATTCTCGGTCACTGACCAGGCTGTTGCCAACCAAGGAAAGTTCATTGAGGAAGGAATCCAGATCTGGATAGTTCCCAGCGAATTCCAGCAGGGATTGCAGGTCAGCCTCACGCTGTGGAGCGTTCTCGTAGGTATTGCGCAGAACTTCGCGATAGAAGTTGAGGTAGACGATCTCGAGCATGCGAGACACAGAGGTTTCCGGAACCAGCATTTGTCGAAAACACTCCTGCAGTTGATTCCAGTCTTCTCTTGCCTTGGCCGGAATCAACTTCTGCAGGGCTTCGTTATTCTGACTCAAGCGGACAGCCTGCTGTTCTTGGAAAACGTTATAGATCTTGTGGGCCGTGACGTTCCCAATACCACGGACCTGCTTCAGCACCCGCATCCAGGAGATCTCGTCCAGAGGATTGAAGAGTACCTTGACGAAAGACAGTAGGTCCTTGACGTGAGCCTGTTCGAAGAACTTGATGCCTGAATGAATCTGGAAGGGAATGCCGGCTCTGGTCAGAGCAACTTGCAGGATGGCCGCCTGGGCATGAGTCCGGTAGAGCACGGCCATCTGATCCAGCGGAATCTCCTGGTCGCGGATTTGTAGGATCAGCTCGAGCAGAACATCAGCTTCTGCCTGTGGATCCCAGACTTGGTGGATCTGAGGGAGTGTTCCATCTGTCAGTTCAGTGAAGAGATTCTTTTCGAACTGCTCCTCGTTGTAATTGATGCTTTCATTCGCTACCTGCAGGATCTGCGGGGTACTGCGGTAATTCTGTTCCAACCGGTAAACCTTCGCTTGGTAGTATTCCGGGAAATCAAGAATATTCCGGAAGTTGGCACCACGCCAGCTGTAGATGGACTGTGCATCATCACCCACTACCATCAGGTTCCGATGAGGACGAGACAAGTAGTCGAGGATCTGAGCCTGAACCCGATTGGTGTCTTGGTATTCATCAACCAGCAAATGCTGAATTTGCTGACAGAGTGGCAGTTTGTCGTGATGTTGACGCAGCAGGTCCAGCCAGTTTTCCAATAGGTCATCAAAATCCATCACCTGATTGCGTCGCTTCTTGGTGCGGTAGCACTTGAGAATTTGGAGCATCGACTCGAGGTGCTGTTCCAGATAAGCATAGGGACTTCGCAGCAGATAGGCTTCCAGCCCAAAATCTCGTTCAATGTAAGGTCGCTGCTCCAGTAGCAAAGCCTCACAGGTCGTATTGAAGGCATTGGAAAAGACATTGCCGAGTACGGAAGCGTTGGGGAAGTGCTTGGAAGGTTTACCCATCACCTCGGCCAAGGCTGCTTTGAGCAGATCCTGTGAATCACCACTGTCAAGAATGCTGAAGTTGTGTTCATACTGCACTTGGGCGGCGTAGCGGCGTAGGAATCGACTGGCAACACTATGGAAAGTGCCGTGTAGCAGTCGAGGTCCACGATCCTGCTCGGGCATGAAGTGTGAGGCCCGGTGTGCCATCTCGTTGGCAGCTTTATTGGTGAAAGTCAGCAGCAAGATTGAATTGGCGGGTACTCCATTTCGCAGTAGTTGTCCTACCCGATGAGTAATCACCCGAGTTTTACCACTACCAGCTCCAGCAATCACAAGGGCTGGTCCTTGCTCGTGGAGGACGATCTGGCGCTGAGCTTCATTGAGAGAATCGAGCAGTGGATTGTTCATGCGGACAGTTGTTTATGAAGGCAGAGGTAGAGTGTCTTTGGTCTAATGCCCAAGTTCCTGCAAAAATAGATAGATTGAAAATATACTGATCCCTGCTAGCCGATCAACTGGGGGATGGCATCATCTATAGTAGTTGCGCTTTAGGGTGACACATTAAAGCACTTTAGTCTCTCACAACTACAGCCGTTGTGGCAATTCATCGCAGAAAATTTAGCAGGGCTCATCGCGGATCTGTAAGGAGATGGTGTTTGTCTAGTTGAAATGGGTGGGATTGCCTATGTGCGACCAGCAGAGCTTGGGTAGGGTGAAATCTGTTAGGTTCGAATCCAGTAGTACAGGCGGCCGATGTACTCTCGAATTCCGGATGAGGTCCAGAAGAAGGCTTCTGCGTTTGGCAGAAAAGAGAGCCAGTCATACGGGAGATAGAGAAATTTAAAATCGGTTGGATAGGCCTCATTGACGACCCCTGCCTGGTTAAAAAGCAATTGGGCCCTTGGTAGATGGAAACTGGAGGTTACGAGGATCACACTGGAAATTCCATGGGTCTTGGTCAACTCAAGAACGGCTTGCGCCTCATCTGCGGTGTTCTCGACGATCTCTGTTAAGAGAATCCGATTGGGATCAATTCCCATTTGGATTGCCAGTGCCTTGAGCCTTTCTCCTTCCGGTGGCAGATCCATCCAGGGAATTTTTCCACGAGTAAAGATGATCGATTCCGCCTTGCCCGCCTCTAGTACCTGAAGTCCTGCAAAGAAGCGATCAGCATCATTCCATTGGGTTACCCACTCTTCTTCTGCTTTGAATCCATCGAGCATCCCACTCAAAACAACCACCGCTTGGTGGTTTTTCAGAGCTTCAACGGACTTGTAGGGATGCTCCGCTTCTAAGCCTTTCCAAATCAGAAAAGAGGTAAGGGGCAAAGAGCAGATCAATAGAAAAACGAGCGCCAGTGCGATCCATTTGATTTGACGCCACCACAAGCCGATCAGGAGTAGTAGACAGACTAATCCGAGTGGAGAAACAATGAGCGGTAGAAACTTGTGGAGATAAATCAACGATGTTTACACGAAGAAGTGACCAATGGATGCAATGCCTTCGAGGAGGACAGATTGGTAACCCTCCTCTCTGCGTTTATAGAGAGAAGATGGTTCAGGCTGCTTGGTCTTTATCTGACGCTTTGTCAACTAAATCAACCAGTTGTGGTAGGTAGAGTTTGAAGCAGGCTCCTCCTGATGTGTTTTCTGCTTCCAGGCTTCCTTGCAAGTGAAGAGTTGCCAACATTCTACTCATGTAGAGCCCAAGGCCAGTGCCATTGCGGTCCGTCTTGGTGGTGTAGTAGGGCTCAAAGATTTTTGTGAGGCCACCCTCATCGATTCCTCCCGCGTTGTCTTCCACTTCAATCAAGTAGCCACCGCTACCTCGCTCAGAAATCCTGATATTGAGCACTCGGAGAAGCTTGTCCTGGCGATCTTCCAAGGCTTCGATGGCATTTTGGATCAACTCCTTGCAGATGGAACGGATAAAATTCCCATGTTGAGTCGTGATTGTAGTCAACCCTTCATTGGTAACGACACAGCGGATCGCGGAGGTTTCCAAGCGTTTCTGCACGTCAGCGATTAGGGCCTGGATGATATTCGCCAGATCCATTGATTTCTGAGGTCGCCTGACATCCGAAAACACTTGGCGGACCTCGTTGATGGTATTGGAGAGATGCTGAGAAAGCCGCTGAATTTCTTCCAAGTTTTCATTCAGATAGCTATCTCCCTGATTGTTCAATTGATTGTGAACTTCCAATTTAGACGCTACCACAGAAATCGTACTCAGCGGTTGCCTCCAGTGGTGTGCCAACAGATTCAGCATTTCCCCCATGGAGGCGAGACGATCTTGAATTTTCTGATACTCCTGGCGCTGCCGATCCGTAATGTCCTGAGTGGTCCCAAAGAGTGCAATCACCTCATTCTGGGCATTGAGCAGAGGCGCCACGTGCGCGGAGAACCACTTTGTTTCTCCAGTAGTCTGGTCGGTGGCTCGATAATCAAATTGTACTTCAACCTTCTGAGTAATCACCTTGATGCGTGCATTTTCCGAGATCTTCCGATCCTCTGGAATACACATCTTTTCAAGGAACTCTTCATAATAGACGGTGGCACCTAGAGGAACTCCATGCAGGCGATACATCTCTTCGCTGACCAAAATCTGCATGGTGGCCAGGTCAATCGTCCAGATCCCGGCTTTGGTTAATCGCTGAAGCTGGGCAAAGAGCTCCTGGGGATGTTGAATCCCTTCCACATTCGGTTTTACCGACTGAATTTTCTGTAGTACCTGAACGGGCTTATTGGTGGTTTGTTTCATGTTCCCCCTAAATGGCCTCTGAATTTCAGCGAGTAGAATTAATGACACCTATTGATCAGTATTTTTGGCAAGCAATAAAAGTTCAAAAATTCAGATTTTTTATTCAGACAAAAAATAGAATAAATAGTTTAGAGTGGCTTAACTTAAAGTTTTTTGTGAAAATCAAGTAATAAGATTTTTTATCTTAAAACATATACTTCATTCAGATTAGTTTTTGATATGCTAAGTTCGATTTTCATGTCATAATTGTTTCATAAAAAACATGAAATCCAATAATTATTGGTTTTAGAAGTGTA
>CAJXNF010000302.1 GCA_913056375.1 uncultured Pseudomonadota bacterium
ATCCAACTCATCAATTGCAAGATCGATGGAGATGCTGTTTTAGATACTGAAGAGGATGTTAACCAAATAGTTGTTCCGTTCAGTGATTACCACATGCGCTTAATGGAATCTCTGGCATCTCAGGCAACAGTTGCGGTCAGAAATGCCTCTTTACTGGAGTCTATCCAAATTCTATTCGACGGTTTCATCAATGCGAGCGTGAAAGCCATCGAATCTAGAGACCCAACGACTTCCGGACATTCAAGCCGAGTTGCTACGCTCACTGTAGCTCTAGCAGAGACGGTAAGTTCACTGTCCGAGGGACGTTTTGCTGATATCAGCTACAACCCTGATCAATTCAACACGATTCGCTATGCCTCTCTCCTTCATGATTTCGGCAAAATTGGCGTACGTGAGAAAGTTCTGGTCAAATCTAAGAAACTTTATCCAGAAGAGCATCAAGCGGTCATGGATCGTTTCCGTTTGATCCGGATGGCGACTGAACTTCAATATACCCGTAAGCAACTGAATTACTTGCTAGAAGAATCTCAAGAGAACTCACTTCAACAAGTAGAGTTGACTCAACAAGAGATGAATGAACGACTTTTGCAATTGGATGATCAGCTAAAGTTCATCATTCGATGCAACGAACCAACTGTTCTGGACCAGGGAGGATTTGATCAGTTGCAAGTCATAGCGGCACAAACCTTCCCGCATCCTTCGACTGGCTTACCGGTTTCGTATCTTTCAGTAGATGAGGCCACCTCACTTTCTGTACCCAAAGGATCCTTGAACCAACGGGATCGTGATGAAATCGAGTCACACGTCACGCATACTTACAATTTTCTAAGAATCATTCCTTGGTCAGAACACCTAGAGGATGTTCCAGACATTGCCTACGCACATCATGAAAAAATGAACGGCAAAGGCTACCCACGCAAACTGTCTGGTGATGAAATTCCACTGCAATCAAAGATGATGACCATCGCTGACATCTACGATGCGCTGACTGCTTGGGATCGCCCTTACAAGAAAGCGATGCCTGCTGAACGGGCACTAAAAATTTTGGGCTTTGAAGCCAAAGACAATCACATTGATCCTGAATTACTTGAAATCTTCATCGGTGCTAGACTGTATGATCTGGTGAAAAGGCCAGAAGTCCAACACTGATTGCTCGAGCAACTATCTTTTTTTGAGTTTTCGAATGCCGCATTTATCGATCCTGCTGCTTCGGCACAATGGAACAGGCATCACACACTTCCCTTTACGTCCTGTACCACTGGTCACCGCAGCCCTTCTTGCATTAGGCTTATTCCTGTTTTTGGGTGGGATGGTTATTTGGCAAAGTGTTCAGTTGCATGAACAACAGCAATGGGATGCCCAACGCCAATCACAACAGATTCACATTCATGAAAGAATGGAGATTGCCGCCAGCCAAGCTGAGCGCGTTGAAGTCTTGGAAAATAGGGTTCAGGAACTGCGTGATCAACTGGCTACTTTGGAAACGCACTCCCAGAAGAAAAGTGCCACTCAGCAAAATCTTCTGTACCACATCCAACAGATCCATTCCCTAGCTTGTCAGCAGGGATCTTATCAATGTAGAGCGGTTCTGCTGGACACCAAAGTCCTTGAAGCAGATCCTCTCAACTGGCTGAATATGATCAGCAAAGATTTTCACCACCTGACGCTGTCACAGAAAGCAGATCTAACCGTTCCGGTCAACTCAGAGTTGGTTCAAGAAGAGATTTGGGACTTAAAACAAAATTTGAATGCTGCTGAGCAGGAGCTAGCTGAATACGCCGTACTGATGCAGGCCCGTGAACAAGAGGTACGACAACTTACAGAAAAAATTCAAGAGATCACAGGTATTCGTTTGTTGGCAGAAGTCCCTGCGACTCCTGTCGAAAACGAAGGTGGCAAAGGTGGTCCCTTTCTCGAAGAATCTTTACTCCCTTTGGAAGAGCAGCAATTGGGTGCAGAGCCTCTGGATCCACGTGTGATTTTAGAACAAGAGTTAAGCTCCTATCATTCGACTCATCATTCCTTAGAGCGACTCTACGAAGAAATCAGTGGTAATGAAATTCTCTGGCGGAGTACTCCGACGATTGCTCCAGTTGAAGACTCTTCAGTCAGTTCACACTACGGCAGAAGACGTGACCCGTTCACCAATCTTCCAGCTTTCCACAGCGGCATAGATTTTTCAGGACCTGCTGGAACTCCAATCTATGCTCCAGCTGATGGAATTGTTCGAAAAGCTGGACCAGCAGCCGGATATGGGCTGTTGGTAGAGCTTGATCATGGGTCTGGTATTTCAATAAAAAATTTCAAACCCACTGATTACATGACACGCTACGGTCACTTGTCCCGTCTAGCGGTACAAGCAAACCAATTCATTCAGCGTGGAGAACTACTCGGCTACACTGGTAATACAGGGCGTAGCACAAGTTCACACCTGCACTATGAAATTCACGCAAACAAGCGACCGATTAATCCTTGGCGAAATCTGTCGCACTTCTCGATTTCCCGCTAACTTTTGGATCCAAATTGGCTTTTTCTTCTCCCTCTCCAGTAAACGATGACTCGCCTAACACAATCAGATTATTTTCATATTCTGGCAGAGCAGCGAATCCTTCCATATCCATCACTGAAAAACATCAAACTACGGTCTTGCAGCTAAGCAAAAAAAATGTTTTTCAGTGTGGCAGTCCCTTGGAACTAATTTGAATCTTCCTCAAATGGTGTGGTTTTGATCTCACTTCCGTACTCAATCGATAACTGGAGTATCATGCGATCCTATCCGATCTCACTGCGACTAGGCATTAGCACTCTCGTGCTAGGAACCTTGTTTTTATTATTTTCTCCACTGAACTCTTTTGCGATCTTCCCGATCTCTACTGAACCAAAAGAACAGCCCATCGCCTTCAGCCACAAGCTACACGTTGGCCAGAATGGCATTGCTTGCCAATACTGCCATCTTTATGCTCGGCGATCACATTCTTCCGGAATTCCACCTGTAAGTACCTGCGTTGGTTGTCATGGCCCCCATGGGCAAGAATTAGTGAAGCCTGAAAGCACCGAAGTCGATAAAATGAGAGATTTCTGGGGAAAAGGAGAATCTATTCCCTGGGTAAAGCTTCATGACATCCCAGACTTTGTCCGCTTTCCTCACAAGCAACATATCAATGCCGATGCTGGCCGCTTCATAGATGGTGCGGGCAACAGCTGTGACCTGAATGCAGATCCTCGCTCCTTATCCTGTAGGGTGATGCTGTTCCGAAATGGAGGGGATCAGCGCTGTCAGTCATGTCATGGAAGTGTGCAGGAGATGGAAGTTGCCCATGTGGTAGATCAGAATTTTGGTGGAATGGGGTGGTGCATGCAGTGCCACTTACAAGTGGAAGGGGCCATTGAGCGTAAGCGCGCTATGAGCACAATGGCAGGATGGAACCATGCCAAAGAAAACGATGCCCGAAGAGAAGCCCAATCTTACTTGGTGAACGAACAAAACTACCATAACCCAAACCTGCTTGATTGTTACACCTGCCACTATTGATCCTTCGGAGTTTTTAAATGAAAAAAGGCCTCAGTCGACGTAATCTTTTCAAGTTCATGGCAATAGGTGGAACAACTGCTGTAGCAGCTGGTTGTGAACAAAAACCAGAAAAAATCATTCCAGCTTTGGTTCCCCCTGTCGACTTCGAATATATGCCAAATACTGGCTACCAGTATATGACCACTTGTCGAGAGTGTGATGCTGCTTGTGGGATGATGGTCACTACTCGCGAATACAGAGCTCAAAAAGCGGAAGGGAACCCGAACCACCCGCATAATCAAGGGGCACTCTGTGCAAGAGGCCAAGCCTCTCTACAGACTCTGTACAATCCAGAACGACATGCCCGGCCTATTTCTGATGGTAACAACGTCTCCTGGGAAGATGCCCAGAGTGAATTTGTCAATTTGGTACAACAATCTGCCGGTCAGATTGTCTATCTGGGCAGACCCGCTGTTGGTAGCGAAGGTAACTTTATCGACAACTGGCTAAATGAAGTCGGTGGTGGAAAGCGCATTGCCTTCAGTCTCATCAGTCGCGCAGCAGAGCAACGTGCCTGCGAGATCGCCTTTGGAAGAAGTGACCTTCCTGACTACGCTTTTGAAAAAGCAGAATTACTAGTCAACTTCGGCGCAGATTTCATCGAAACTTGGGGCAATACTGTGCAAAACGCTCGGCGCTTTGCCGACATGCACGCCTACAATGATGGAAAGAAAAACCGATGTATCCACGTTGGCCCTCATCAGTCACTAAGTGGAGCAAGAGCTGACGAGTGGTTGCCAGCTAACCCCGGAACAGAAGCGATGATTGCTCTGGCCATGGCCCACGCTATTCATCAGCGTGATCCCCGTCATGAC
>CAJXNF010000303.1 GCA_913056375.1 uncultured Pseudomonadota bacterium
CTACTGTAATTCCAAAACTAGATCTCGATATTGCTGACAGAGAATTTGTTGTACTTGTCGGTCCATCCGGCTGCGGCAAAACTACCACACTGAGAATGATTGCAGGCCTGGAAGAAGCCTCTGGAGGAAATATTTTTGTTGGTGAGCGAGATGTAACAAACCTTCGGCCTGGTTTGCGGAACTGTGCAATGGTCTTCCAAAATTATGCGCTTTATCCACACATGTCTGTAAGGGATAACATCGCCTACGGACTAAAAGTACGCAAAACACCAAAGAATGAAGTCGAAAGACTGGTCAATGAGGCAGCCAGAATCCTAGAGCTGGATTCGATGTTAGATCGGCGCCCTAAAAATCTATCAGGAGGGCAGCGCCAAAGAGTTGCAATTGGCCGAGCAATTGTCCGTGAACCTGATGTTTTTCTTTTTGATGAACCCCTCTCGAATCTAGATGCAAAGCTACGAATTGAGATGAGGACAGAGATTAAGAATCTGCACCGGAGACTCAAAGCAACAATGGTGTATGTTACCCACGATCAGGTTGAGGCAATGACTCTCGCAGATCGAGTAGTTGTGATGAAAGACGGTATCATCGAACAAGTAGCGGATCCAATTACTCTTTATGAAAATCCAGCAAATACTTTCGTGGCTAGTTTTATTGGATCTCCAAGTATGAATTTTCTATCAGTAAAACTGATTCGTAAAGAATCTAATTTGTTTGTTGAACTAGCTGAGGGTAGCCAACTGAAAATCCCTGAATCTATGCACAATAGATTTGAGCCACATATCGATCAAACTCTAACCCTAGGAATCAGACCAGAACATCTCGAAAATGCGGGGGAAGGCCACCCAGCTGTTGCAAATGTTCAAGTAAATGTTTTGGAGCCACTGGGACCGCATACCCTTTTGTTAGGTCAAATTGGTCAAGAAAATCTTACTGCTCAGATTGAAGCACGCTCTGCTGTACAACCAGGTGCAACATATCCGATCGGATTCAGCATGGAACAGATACACATATTTGACCCTAGATCAGGGCAAGTTTTGTGACCAACCCCGGAACTGCACTAAATCTGGATTGGCTGGAAGACGTTCGTGTCAATGCCAGTGCCGTCAGTCGGCGAACCCAATCCTTGACTGGGCGGCGAAGCGTCAAAGGACCATGGCAAACTGCCTGGCTGCTACATGCGATCCAGTGTATGGATTTGACGACACTCTCCAGTGATGACACCCCAAAGCGAGTCCAACGACTTTGCGCAAAAGCTCGACAGCCGATTCGTCCAGAACTGGTGAAGTCTCTCGGGATCGAATCTCTAACTCTTCAAGTTGGAGCCGTCTGTGTCTACCATGCCTTCGTCAACACAGCAGTCAACGCTCTGAAAAACACGAACATTCCGGTTGCCGCGGTTGCTGCAGGTTTCCCTCATGGGCTTAGTCCGATTTCCGCCAAGCTGAACGAAATTCGAGCGTCAGTTGAGGATGGAGCCCAAGAAATCGACATCGTCATTAGCCGCCATCATGTTCTGACAGGAAATTGGACGGCCCTATATGATGAGGTAGCTGCATTCAAAGAAGCCTGTGGAGAAGCCCATCTAAAGACTATCTTGGGTACTGGAGACTTGGGTACTTTTCGAAATGTTGCAAAAGCCAGCTGGGTTTGTCTGATGGCTGGAGCAGATTTCATTAAGACCTCCACAGGGAAAGAGGCTGTGAATGCTACCCTTCCAGTCACACTGGTCATGTTGCGGGTTTTACGAGACTATCATCAGCGTACAGGACACTGGGCAGGCTTTAAGCCAGCTGGAGGCATTCGCACTGCCAAACAGGCACTTGACTGGCTAGTGTTGGTTCGAGAAGAGCTAGGTTTCGATGCTCAACAGCCTGCCCGCTTTCGCTTTGGTGCCAGTGGCTTATTGACCGATATTGAACGCCAACTTGAACATCGTGTGACAGGGCGATACGCCACCGCTGCCCGACAACCCCTCTGCTGATCTCCAATGAGTGACTTAGTGACGTTGTTCCAAAAATTGGATTACGGTCCTGCTCCTGAAAGTGACCAACCAGCCCAACAATGGCTGGAGAGCCATCATCGCAGCTTTGGCTTCTACCTCAATGGAAACTGGGAACTGCCTAAAGATGCTGAGTTGTTTTCTGTGGAAAACCCTTCCACTGGCGAACAACTCGCCACGTGTCGCCAAGCAGGTTCTCGGGAAATTGCACAGGCACTATCAGGGGCCAGGGAAGCACAACCCAAGTGGGAGAAACTAACTGGTCATCAACGGGCAAAATACCTTTATGCACTCGCTCGGGAAATGCAGCAGCATTCGCGTGTACTTTCGGTGCTGGAGACACTTGATAACGGTAAGCCATTCCGAGAATCACGTGATATCGACATTCCGTTGGCAGTACGGCATTTTTACCATCATGCGGGTTGGGCTCAGTTAATTGAGGAAGAGTATCCCCAGCACGTTGCTACAGGAGTGGTCGGGCAGATCATACCCTGGAATTTCCCTTTGTTGATGCTCGCCTGGAAAGTTGCTCCAGCCTTAGCTTGTGGAAACACCGTACTGCTTAAACCAGCAGAACAATCGCCATTGACAGCACTCTGGTTTGCAGAATGTTGTCATCGGATTGGCTTGCCTGCAGGGGTGTTCCAATTGCTCACTGGAGATGGACGGACGGGTGAGGAGTTAGTCTGCAGCAAGGGTCTCGACAAAATTGCCTTTACCGGTTCTACCTCTGTTGGGAAACGCATTCGGGAACTGACCGCCGATTCAGATTGTAAATTAACGCTGGAACTCGGTGGCAAATCTCCTTTCATCGTTTTCGAAGATGCAGATCTGGATGCTGCTGTCGAAGGGGTAGTTGATGCAATATGGCTGAATCAAGGAGAGGTCTGTTGTGCTGGCTCTAGGTTATTGCTTCAAGAGAGCATTGCCGAAAAAATGGTTGGGAAATTACAACAGCGCATGCAGCAACTACGTATTGGCAATCCGCTGGACAAGGCAATCGATATTGGATCATTGGTTAGCAAAATCCAATTAGAGCGTGTAAAAAGACTGACCACTGAAGGCGCTAAGGCCGGAGCCACTCTCTGGCAACCTCAAATTAGTTTGCCTGAAACGGGCTGCTTCTTTGCTCCCACTCTTGCCATCGATGTGGATCCTTCCTCCGTTCTTGCCCAAGAAGAGATTTTTGGACCAGTCGCAGCCACCATGACGTTCCGGACCCCAAGTGAAGCTCTTGAATTGGCAAACAACACCATGTATGGCCTAGCTGCAAGTGTTTGGAGTGAGAACATCAATCAGGCCCTACACCTGGCGCCATCTCTACAAGCAGGGGTTATTTGGGTAAACTGCACAAATCAGTTTGATGCAGCCTGTGGCTTTGGTGGATATCGAGAGAGTGGATTTGGCAGAGAAGGCGGTCGAGAGGGTTTGCTTGAATATATGAAGCCCAAGGTGACAGCATTTACAGGTAAAAAACTGAAGCGTCCAGACGTCCAGGGTCTAAGTCACAAAACCACTCTCGAAGGATCGGAAATACATCGTACCGCAAAATTTTTCATTGCAGGGAAACAAGCCCGACCTGATGGTGGAACGGTTCGGCCAGTTTGGAATAAGGATGGTTCTCTGGCAGGTACCGTGGGACAGGGCAATCGGAAAGATCTTCGCAATGCTGTGGAAGCCGCTCAAAAGGCAAGCTCATGGAGCAAATCCAGTGGACACCTAAGGGCTCAGATTCTGTTTTATTTCGCTGAAAATCTAAGCCTCCGACGACAAGAATTGGAAAATCGGTTGCAGCAACTACTTGGCTGTAAATCAAATGAAGCCCGGCAAGAAGTGGATAGCTCGATTCAACGCTGCTTCCACTATGCAGCATGGGCTGACAAATATGAGGGAGCCTTACATCAACCTCCTCAAGGCTTATTGGTCCCTGTTCTAAATGAACCTCTCGGAGTAATCGGTCTCATTTGCCCAGATGAGAACCCACTGCTCTCCTTTCTATCTATCCTTTTGCCATCCTTGGCCGTTGGCAATCGCTCGATTGTCATTCCTTCTCCTTCCTATCCGCTGATTGCCAATGATTTGATTCAGGTCATGGAGACTTCTGATGTACCAGCGGGGGCAGTCAATCTAATCAGCGGCAATCCGGCTGAAATGATTCAGACCCTTGCAGCTCACGAGGATCTGGATGGAATCTGGGTCTTTGGTACTGAAGAGGAGGTTCGTCAGGCTAAACGCCTAAGTACGAGCAATCTGAAACGGGTTTGGGGTAATGAGGGACAGGTCGTTGACTGGCATTCTCCATTAGCCCAGGGGAGAGAGTGGCTACGACAAGCTTCTCAGAGCAAAAACATTTGGATTCCATTTGGTGAGTAGTATGGCT
>CAJXNF010000304.1 GCA_913056375.1 uncultured Pseudomonadota bacterium
GAATCACTTCCCAAATTTCATCAAAGAGTTAGCAGCGAGCAATCTTAGTTGGCTTGAGTTGAATTATCCAAAGACACTCGCTCCTTCAGTAAAGTTTGGTTTTGAAATGATGGCGTTTCATTATCAATTTCTGAAAGAAAAAACTTCTTTGGCCCATTTTTTAAAACCAGAACCTAGCTTTCCCGTCTCATTAAATGGCCTGCTAAACTGCTCTCTAGAAGGGTTAGAAAGTGAAATACAACGTTGTAAAATTGCCGGTTACAAGACTGTCAAAATTAAAGTAGGCCGTAGGGAACTGGAGGAGGATATCCAAAGAGTGCGATTAGTTCGGAGACAGTGGGCTGATGTGGAAATTCGCCTTGACGCAAACCAGGCTTGGACACTGACAGAAGCCAAAGATGTACTAAGCTCCTTAGCAGACTGTAATTTAGCTTACTGCGAAGAACCTCTGCAAAATCCTCAAGAACTGCCCCAACTTAAGAGATCTTGTGAAGTCAAATTAGCACTAGACGAGACCTTATGGAAAGATCCAGAGTTGGCAAGATCGATTCAAGATAACGTTCATGCATATATCCTCAAACCGGGAATCTTAGGGGGCTGGCAAGAGACTCTAAAGTGGATAAAGTCAGCAAAGGCAACTGGAATCCTACCCGTGTTGAGTAGTAGTTTTGAAAGCGGCATCGGACACCTGTGGATCGCATTACTGGCTTCTTCCCATGTGTCAAGAGCACCCGCTGTTGGTCTCGATACGGCTTTCTGGTTTGAGAACGACTTGCTCAATCCATCCTTCTCAAGCCACATACAAAATGGACGCTTGATCTTACCTCAGAAGTGGCCAGAATTTTTTGAACTCAATATGAACGTTTTGCATGCACCCTCTTGATTTGCTTTTCTAATCAAATTTATCTGATCTACACTTCGCAATTTACTTTTCCTCCAGATTAAAGCGGCTTTGCGTGTAATTTTTTGATTTATCTGAATATTAAAAAAACATTATGAAGAAACACATCTTCAGTTTGATTGGATTCTTTGCACTGATCTTTTGGAGTAAAGCAAGCCGAGCAGATTATATTCCTGCAGGGCCCGAACTACTGAAGCAAGTCCAAGCTGAGATTATCAATATAGACACGGCAGAACTAAAACGACGATTGGAACAAGATCCCAATCTAACTCTGATTGATGTCCGCAATCCAAATGAGATCAACCAATTTGGTGGAACCATTGACGCAGCTCAGAATGTAATCCTTCCAAGAGGCTGGTTGGAATTTCGTATTGGTGAGATTCTTCGCACTTACGATCAACCTGTCGTTCTGTATTGTGGCATCAATCAACGGAGTCCGCTGGCAGCAAAGACACTCATGGACATGGGTTACTCAAACGTGAGTAACTACGCAGATGGCTTTTTTACATGGCGTGATGCCAATTTACCTGTGGATGCACCAGACTTTGCCCCATTATCCATGCTCTACAGACTGCCGCAGCAAGTAACAAAAAATGTCTGGTCTGCCATCGGTGCTACCGCACCTCCTAGTTATGAAAATTCAGGGCACAATAATAATCTTTCTTTCATTATCACAGAAGAAGGCGTTGTTGTGATGAACGCCAGTGACAACTATCTGTTAGCTAAAACGCTTCACGAAGAAATTAAAAAAATCACTGATCAGCCTGTCAAGTATGTAGTCCTTGAAAACGCCCAAGGACATGCAATGTTGGGCAGTAATTATTGGCAAGAACAGGGCGCTAAGATTGTGGTTCATCGATTAGCTGCTGAGGTTATTGAAGATCATGGTGAAGATGTCCTCAAGCGGATGCAAAACGGAAGAAGGGATAAATCACTGGGCACCCAGCTAGTGAAGCCTGATATTATTTTTGATAATGAGTGGATTATTGAACTGGGGGGTGAGCAGATTGAAGCTCTTTATTTGGGTCCAGCCCATGGTCCTGGAGACATCGTCCTGTGGCTACCACAACAAGAACTCGTGATTACCGGAGACCTTGCATTTCATGAAAGACTGTTGCCAGTCTTTGAGGATACAGACACAGCTGGCTGGCTGGAAACCTGGAATAATCTGGAGTCTCTCGGTGCCAAGATTGTGATCCCTGGACACGGAGGACCTACCGATATTAGTGAGGTGCGCAAATATACACTGGATTATCTGGTCTACATGAGGCAGGAAATAGCCAAGATCCTTGAAGAAATGGGAGGCCTTGAAGAAGCGTATGAAATAGACCAGTCCGCCTTTGCCCAGTTGGATACTTTCCGTGAGTTGGCTCGAATAAACGCTGACCGAATCTTTCGTGCAATGGAGTTTGAATGACTAATGACAATCAAAAAGTTCGCTGGGGAGTTCTTGGAACCGCTAATTTTGGCAGAACGATCTTGCCAGCAATGCAACGTTGCCAATTTGCTGAAGTAAGTGCTGTTGCTTCTCGATCATTAGAAAGTGCAAAAGCTTATGCGAAGGAGTTAGCCATACCAAAGGCTTATGGCTCTTATGAGGAGATCTTGAGAGATCCTGAGGTAGATGCGATCTATATTCCTTTACCCAACCACATGCACATAGGTCCAGCCAAACTGGCTCTGGAAGCTGGCAAACATGTTCTGTGTGAAAAACCTATTTCAGTGAACGCAGCAGATGCGCTGGAACTATTGGAATTCTCTAAAAAATTTCCGCGACTCAAAATTGCTGAAGCCTTCATGTACCGCTATCATCCGCAATGGATCCAAGCAAAAAAATGGGTCACCGAAGGAAAGATAGGGACATTGAGAATGGTTCAAGTCTTCTTTGCTTACTACAACGTGGATGCTAGCAATATTCGCAATCAGTCCGACGTTGGGGGTGGGGGCCTTCTAGACATTGGCTGCTATTGTGTGTCGTCATCTCGCTGGATTTGTGACAGAGAACCCGAGAGAGTGATTGGTCTTTTTGATAAAGATCCATCTTTTGGAACAGATCGCCTAGCTTCTGGGATTTTGGATTTTGGAAATGGTCTGCAAGCGAGTTTCACTTGTTCCACCCAAGTAGCTCCGTATCAGCGTGTGAATATTTTAGGAACCCATGGTCGTGTTGAGATTGACATCCCATTCAATGCTCCACCAGATCGACCCTGTCGTGTCAGCCTGTATCCTGGGACTCACAGTGCTCAGGGTCGGTTTGAACCAACTGAGTCACAGGTCTTGGATATGGACATCTGTGATCAGTACACCCTTCAAGGAGAGGCTATTTCCTTAGCAATTCTAAATGATGAGCCGGTTCCCTATGGACTGGAGGATGCCGTGGGGAACATGCGCACCCTTGAAGCACTTCGTCAGAGTAACGAGTCCTCAGCATGGATAGCTCCCTAAGTATAGGCTATCTAGCTGATCACCCAGAATGGGTTGAAGAATTAGCGAATCAGCACTGGGAGGAATGGCGAGATCTGGTATCTACGTGGGGCCGTCCTCAAGCCTCTGAAGAGCTTTGGGAACATGCGAAACATCGGCAAGGTATACCAACAACAATCATTGCCTTTGATAAAGACCTATTGCTGGGCTCGGTCGGTTTAGAAGTCTATGACTACCAGGAGATTCAACAATACAGTCCATGGCTCACTAGTCTGTGGGTAATGCCCTTTGCCCGACATCGGGGCTTGGGGACGTACCTGGTTCGAAGAATGGTTCACGAAGCCGCCTGCCTCAAAATTCCTCGCCTGCATTTGCTAACTCTTGACCACACAACTTTTTACGAAAAACTGGGTTGGACTCTGTTGGAGCTTGGCTCTGTTGATGACCATGAAATCTCCATCATGAGTATCACTCCCAGACATCTCGCCGAAGAAGAACTGCGTTTCCATTGAATCTTCCTCACACTTATGTTGATCTGAAAAGAAAGCATTGCCTCTGGCTAGCATCCAGCCAAGGACATTATTTTCAGCTACGGAGATCATGGCAGAGAAGAAAACAGAGAGCGGAATTATACTCATTGAGGAAGAGGCTGAGTCAACTGAAGATGAATCATCTCAGTCTTCCAAGAGTTCCATTATCCAGGACGAAGGAGAAGTAACCAAGGAAGATAGTGGAATCATCATTGTTGGTAAAGAAACCAAAAGTGCAGAAGAAAATCCTCCCCAATCTGCAGAAACCTCCATCATTGTTGCTAGTGACCTCCTACCAACATCACTCATCATTGTTCCTCTTTTTGACCGTCCATTTTTTCCCAAAATGATGGTACCAATCCTCTTGAGCAATGAAGAATTGGTCAACAACATTCTCGAGAGTCTAAACGATAAGCAAAAATACGTAGGGCTGCTCTTCGCAGAGGAGACTGAGGGAGAAGGAGAATCATTCAAAGTACAACGATTCGCCAAGGTTGGTGTA
>CAJXNF010000305.1 GCA_913056375.1 uncultured Pseudomonadota bacterium
TTGCAAAATGCTGATGGTAGGCAGGATCGAGGTAGTCTGGGCCAGCCTTGAAGGGCTGAACTGGAACTCCTCGCTTTTGCAGACCGGCCAGCAACAGGCATGTCAAAGCTGTCTTACCGCTGGAGCTTTGCAGACCGGCGAGCACGATTCCTGAAGGCATGGGTCAGAATTCAATGCCCAGTCGAGCTCGTACTCCCTGGTCGAAGTGGTGCTTGATTTTTCGCATTTCGGTCACTACATCGGCCCGTTCGATCAATTCTACAGGTGCATGACGTCCTGTGAAAACCAGTTCGACCTCAGGTGGTCTGCTGTCCACCAAGTCCAGCACTTGTTCCAGGGAGATCAACTCTCGATGCAAGCAGTAGTTGATTTCATCCACAATCACCAAGTCGTACTTTCCTGAACAGACGATGTCCTTCAACGCAGCTACTTCCGGGATCAATTCTGCCTTCATCCGTTCGACGTCCTGTGGCACCTTGCGACTGACACACAGGGCCCAGTAATGCGGGACGTTTCGGAATGTCAGATTCGGATGCAGGTCTGGACAAAGTTTCAGTTCTCCCGTCTTCCAGCGAGGCTTGAGCATCCGCAGGTAATAGACCTTCAGTCCGGCTCCCAGTGCTCGGAGCATCAAGCCTAGCGAGGCTGTACTCTTGCCCTTGCCCTCCCCGGTGTAGATCTGAAATGCTCCCACACGCTGCTTAGTCCTGGGCGGTTCTTCGAACTCTGCTGAATCGGCTATTTCTTCAGTCATCGTTGTTCATCACTTGTTGGGTTCGCGTTATTAGGGCAGAGATATCAGAATAGGACTGAGCCACGTGGAAACGGGGTCGTTGCAGCACAATCAATGGAATCCCCAACGCTTTGGCTGCCTGGTATTTCTCAAGGTATCCCCCAGCTTTTCCAGAATCCTTGGTGACCAAGACCTCAATCTTCCAACGTTCCAGAAGCATTTGATTTTCTTCTACGCTGAAAGGGCCCTGTTGCGCACAGATTTGCGAAAGAGGAACGCCTGCCTGTTCCAATTCTCGGAGGGATTCGCTGGTGGGGGCACAGCGCACAAACCACTCAGCTTGCCGATGATGATCCTGGCGCAGAAACTCTGCCACTTGGTGACTCCCTGTTGCCAGTAAGATGCGCTTACCGCTCTTCAGTGCTAGGGCAGAGACTTTCTCAATGGAATCTCCACACAACTCATCCCCGACCAGTGTTGAGGGGCGTTCATAACGCAAACAGGGGATTTCTAGATCCACGGACAACTGCTGCAATTGCAGGGTCATCCGAGATGCATAGGGATGGGTTGCATCTACCAGCAAGCTTGCCTGGTGTTGGTGCAGAACTTGATGCCGTCGTTCACGTCCAAGTGATCCCCAAACCACAGGAATCTTTTGTTCTCGCCAGGTCTGCGCTCCTTGCTCGGTAGCCACGGAAACAATAACTGGAATTCCCTGATGGTGTAAGCTGCGGACAATTTCATTGCCATCGCTGGTCCCAGAAAAAACCCAGACCGCTTTTCTTGGAAGCTCCGTCTGTTGAGCGGAGAGGGATGGCTCAGCCCAGCCTACATATCCTCTAGGGGTGAAGAGAAACTCCCGTTTTGGTTGTGTGAAGCGGTTCCCAATCACCAGCGTCGTAAGCATGTCAAACTGCCGATGACTCAACTCTCCAAGTTTGCAGCATTCCACCGACTGTTCTTCGCGGTAAGCGTTGCGCACGATCCCACACCAGGTCTCGGTACTCTTGAAGGTCTTTAGGATTTCCAGAATTCGATAGACTCCCTGTGAACGGGAACGACTCTGGACGTTATAGAGTACGACCACCAGATCGGCCTGGGCCAGGTGCTGTGCCCTGGTTTCGATCCATTCCCACGGACAGAGCAGATCTGAAAGGGATAAAGTGGCAAAGTCATGAGCCAGTGGGGCTCCCAGCAAGGCTGCGCAGGCATTGGCTGCTGAGATTCCAGGAATCACTTCGACAGGGAAGGTGTCTTCTTCCTTCAGCAGTTCAAGTGCTAGCGTTGCCATTCCGTAGATGCCAATATCACCACTGGAAACCAGGCTCACTTGTTTCCCCTGACGAGCTAGTTCCAAGGCTCGCTCAGCACGCCTTCGTTCCTGGGTCAGAGGAAAAGTTTCAATCTGCTTGTTCTGAATCCAGGGTAAGACCCAGCGTAGATAGAGATCGTATCCGACAATCACCTGGCTCTCAGTCAGGGCTTTTTTCGCGCGCTCCGGCACGAGATCCATGAATCCAGGCCCAACCGAAACAAGAAAAAGCGCTCCTTCAGTGGACATGGACGCTTTCCAACACCTTGCTTAGCATTGCTGTTGAAAGGCAACTGGCGAAGGACCAGCCCAGCAGAAAAATCGTTGGATCTCCTGCGCTGAACGCGCAAAGCTGCTCATAATCGGCCTGGCCCAGGTTGGTACTTTGTTGGCGTTGTGTGGGCAGTGTGGCCTGGACAACAAGCAGCAAGGGTAACTCTGGATCAGCCCCAACTTCTACTAGATTGGGCAACACATGCTGTCCACGGAAGGTGGGCATGTAGATCGCAACTCCAGAACCGCGGTTCAGAAAGGTCGTCACGGCCCGGCAGGTTTCTAGATCGCTGTAAGTGGAGACCGTTGTGATCAGTAGTTCCGAACCACAATCCCTTGAGGTCAGGGGCACTCCCAATGCTGCAGCTGTCCCAGATAGGGTAGTGACGCCAGCCAGTACCTGGTAGGGAATCCCGGCTTGCTGTAATACTGCGAGTTCATCGGCTAGGCGAGCATAGATCAGCGTGTCTCCACCCTTGAGCCGGACAACACACTCATGTTGCCTGACCATGTCCAGCAGCAATTCGTTGATTTCCTTCTGTTTGTGGGAATGGTTCGTGGCGCGTTTCCCAACATAGATCTTCTTGGTGCGACTAGGAATTAGATCGAGGACTTCTGGACCTACGAGCGCATCGTAAAGCACGACATCAGCTTCCCGTAAAACTCGATAGGCTTCCAGTGTCAGTAGTTCGGGATTCCCCGGTCCGGCTCCCACGAAAATCACTTTCCCCAACATCATGCTTTCTCAGGCCAGGGAGGATCATGCACTACGGCCACGGTCACCCCATTGTGAGCCGTTTTTGGAACCAGCAATTTTCCGGCATGGCTGGCCAGCAAAGCGCATGGTTCACAGACGCCAGCCACTCCCAACGTATCCTGAACCCAATCAGAAGATTTAGTAACCCATGGTCTGTGCTGCAGTAGGCTCAAGGGGATTCCTCGCAAGGGAAGTTGCTGCTGGCGGCACCAGGCCAACAATCCGGATTCCTGTAACTTGACATCAACGGTGGCTACCATTCGGAAGTTCGCAATGGAGAGTTGGTGAGTGTTCAAGACGTTCATGACGGCAGTGTCAATCTGTGTCAGGGTGACATCACGCCGACAACCAATTCCAAGAATCAGTGGTCTCAGGCTTTCTGTAGCCGTGGTGAGAATTGGCTGGGCACCCAGTAAATTCGCCACACGCACAGACAGTTCGTTGGCTCCTCCTTCATGACCTCCAACCAGTGAAATCACTTGTCGGCCAGCTTCATCTACCAGCACGACACCCGGGTCGGTGTGCTTATCCTCTAGCAAGCCTTGCAGGTAGCGCACAGCGATGCCGGTTGTGCCAATGAAGACCCAGGCCCTATATTTTCGATAGACCGCACGAAAAGACTGCTGATTGGATGAAGAACTTCCTCCGGGAGACTCTGCGGCTGATAGCTGTTCGGCCAAGAAGTCGGCCATCGGTTGTGCCGTTTCTCTCACCGACCAGATCGCCAGATCGTGACCCACCACTAGGCCTCAGTCAGATTTTTCTCTCGTCGTCGAAAGCGATGAGTGTACTGCGAGGAATAGAGCCTTGAGACATCTGGCAATTCTTCCCGTAGTACTTCTCCCACTAAAATCATCGTGGACAGTGCCCATTCCTGGGGATTCACTTCATCCAACACGGTTGCCAAGGTACTTTGATGTTTTCGTTCCTGCGGCCAGGTGGCTTTCTGGATCAGCCAGATCGGTGTGTCATCAGGATAGTGCTGGCGTAGGTCGGCAACCATCGAGGCCAGGTGTGGTCCTGAGAGGAAGATGCAGAGTGTTGTTTGATGGGCTGCTAGCTCCGCTAGTGCTTCACGCTCGGGAACTCCAGAGGCTCTACCAGTGGTGCGCGTCAGGATGATCGATTGGGCCACCGAGGGCTTGGTCAACTCTGCTCCAAAACAGGCTGCAGCAGCGGTGAAGGAAGAGACGCCTGGGACAATTTCGAAGTCCACTCCCCATTCTCGCAAATGACGCATCTGTTCGGCTGTAGCACCATAGATAGCAGGATCACCCGAG
>CAJXNF010000306.1 GCA_913056375.1 uncultured Pseudomonadota bacterium
ACTGCTGGTGACATCGAAGGTACTTACCTGATCATGAACAACACCAACTCTATCCTCGATAGTGGTGACCTGATGTTCCAGATCGACGCTGGTGACAGGGCTCAGTTCCGCAATGCCGCAGCCTTTGACGTCTGATCCCAATCAGTCTTCTGATTATTTAACCCCTGCTTCGGCAGGGGTTTTTTTTGACAATTTCCGGCAAGCATTCATCCATCGAAGCCCCCTTCGATCATCCAGACATGCTGATCAGAGGAAGAAAACTCGTCAGATCTGCCCTGCAATCTGATGCCTGCCCGCCAAAGTTGACCAGACCAGCAAAACGGCCTGAACAGACCTCCTCACAGAGTTTTTGGTGGTCCGGCAACGCATCCGGATCGATCGGGCCATCAACAAAAAGACGCGGCTTTAAGTGATACCCCGTCAGGTCAAAGCAGTGCGACGCCAAGGCAAACTGGTGATTTATTTTCCGATAAAACTACAGCAATTTGCCAAGACAAAGACAGTCTTGAAAAACCAAATTGTCTTCCAAATAAAGCAAAAGAACTGCATTTCCAGCCGCCTCATTCATTAGTGGAAAATCACGCACCGCAGACAAATAACATGGCAGTCAATCACCAATACAGGATTCTGTTGGCTAGGCACAACAGCCCTGGGTGTCTTCAAAATATTCCTCTCCGCGATCCCGAGAATCTCTTCCTAACCAGCACGGGCCAGGCTCCAGACACCACCCAGGCAGCAACTGAGGACCACCACACGAAAGATCGCTGCATCGGCACGGGATTAGACATAGCCATCACTGTCGTCGTCAGCGATGCAGCAAAAGGAGGAATCGCCACACGCACCCACAAGGGTTTTCCGGCCTTGAACTGGCAAAGGCATCACCGGCCAGCTGCAGGGAGGCCAACAGCTCTGCCCAGAGTTGCTCGGGTTGCTCAAACAGGTCTTGGCTGCGGCAGATGAACGACTGTTCACTAGGGAACTCCCTCACCCACCACTCGAGCTGAATGTCGTAGCGAATGCGAGCTACATAGCTGTGCCGCAGTGGCAACCATCGGGGGCCAATAACGCTGCATCGGCCACATGCAACCACTTAATATCGTGTTTATCAGTTATTTGCCACCAAAGAAACATCAAGCAAAACAGTCAGCACAAATAAAATTTCAGGAATCTTTTTTTAACTTACGCTTACTCACACGCAAAAACTTCCGCTCAGGCTTTGCAGGTTGTCCATCCTTTGCCTCAACAGCTGGAATTGTGACAGAACGAAAAGCCAGACGTCCGCCAAAGATGACCTGCTGGGAATCGGATTCAATCTGAGCCAACAGACGATCAGCAATGCCCGCGTAAACCTTGCTGACAATCCCCAAGGGAAGCCCTGTGGACTTGGAGATCTCCAACAAGAAATCCTTTTTCTTGATTGACTCAGCCATGGTCAGGGCCTGAAGATACCCTCAGACTATCAACGCCAAGCTCCTAAATATTGCCGCCAGGCCATGGAGTGTCCATTACCCCATCTACCGAAAAGCCAAAATTCATTACCTGGACGCCTCTGGAATCACATCAAAGACAGGAAAGCCACTGCCGGCATACACCGGACGCAACAAAGACAGGGAACAATTGCGCGTGTTCTGCTGACTGAAGTTATTCAAGAAGCGATTCCTTGGGTTGAATTCCGTCGCCTCAATGCTGAAAGACTCAGGCCGCAAAATCACATTATCGCAAATCAAATTATCATCACACATGGCAGGAATAAACAGCCCTGAGTAATGAGCACCGACAATGTTATTGCAGGAAATAACATTAAGCGATGAACCAGCAAAATCAATATCAGCCGCTTCTACATCTGCGATCGCAGCACCAAGTTCAATGCCGAAAAAGTGGAATGAGTCATTTCGGCCCTGATTGTTCGACATCAAGGAATTGTTGGCAATGATATTGCCAACACCGGCCCGCACCATTTTGATGCCTGAGCCGTAGTTGTAGCAGATTTGATTGGCCACAACGGAGCAAAAACCTGAGTTATCGATCGAAATTCCCGGAAGTTTGGCCTTGGCGGAGCCGTCCTCGCATCGCCCGTATTGGAGGACAAAGTCCTTGGCGAGGTCATCATCCGATTTGTTGTAGCGGTCGCCATTGTGAAGAATCTGATTGAAAAACAGGGAGACGTTCAGGCAACCGTAATCCAGACAAATGCCCTCTTTACTAGAACCCGTGATGAAGTTGGCCTGAACAACAGTATTTACAGCACCATCCAGGTAGATGCCGGATGACAGGGAATCGGAGATTTTGTTCTCAACGAGGAAGCCCCGGGTCGGTGGAAGACTCATCTCCGAGATTTTCTCAGCCCTGGCCCAGTAGCCATCAGGCAACAAACCCTCAAGGGAGGACGTGATCGTCGTCAGTGTGCGGGCCGAGACGACAATGGGCGCATGCCAGTTCGACTTGCCTTGGCCACCAACGAAATCGCATTGCTGGACGACATAGTTGGAGCAACCACAACCGATGAAGATCGAACAGAGTCGATTGCCCGTGAATCGAAGCTGCGAAAGCAACACGGTGTTGCAACGCAACACCGTCAAAGGCACACCCTCGGACGAGTGGAATGAACACTCAGTGACTCTGATCGAGACACAGTCTTCGAAATTGAAGAAGACATTCTGAGCCGCATCGATATGCTCCAGGGACAACTCATTGACACGCTGAAAAGAGACTTCAAGGCCATCAATCTGATTCTGCGACGAGGTCAGACACAGGTTCGAACAATCGACAAAACTCAGCTTGCTGCCAGGCTGAAAGGATGACAGATCGACCCGGACATTGGTCAAAAAGCGAAAGATCAGGGCTTGATCTGCTGCTTCTGGTTGAGCCGCATCAAGGGCAAGGTCGACCCGATCTGCTGAAGTCGCGGGTGACAACAGGTCTGGATCTGGCAAAGGAATATCATCAAAAAAATCTTCAAACCAATTCGCTTGATCTTCTCAGCAAGCAATAAATAATCGTATTTTTGCTGATTTCGATCCCAGTAATCAACAATATGCCCTCTTAGTTCGGCGCTGTCAGCAGCGATATGGGATACGTTGGATTTCATTTCTATCAAGTCGATTCGGTCAGTATACCGCGAGACACACGCAGCAAAGATCAGCCCCTCATTCACTCAGCCTCGCTTGATTGAATCTGAGCTTTTAAATCTTGAATGAGTTTTTTTATTAATGGACCATTGGGTCGATAACGTTGTGCTGTTTGCAGACAAACGAGAGCCTCACTTGGGAAATCATGTTGATGCTTGATCGCTTTATCACGCAATAAATTGATTTCCTTTTGGTTGATCAGCGCATAGGGAACCAAAGCATCGAGCAGCTCTGTGTAATGCTTAAACAGATCAGCAAATGTCAGCGGCTGATAGGTATCGGGTGGATTATGCAAAACACCATCAGCCAGAAACTGTTCAAAATCCTGATTGATCTGATTGATCTTTCCCACCATGCCCGGAATCGACAACGCGCGACTCAGTGTCGCGGCATCAAAGGAGACGCCGCGATGCACAAGTCTTAAAAGCTCGACATGGTCCGTACTGACCTTGGCAATATTTTCCCTGGCCGAATCCATTGATGACAGCTCCAGGCCGCAACCATGGCTATTCAACATGGAGCAAAACAAGGGGATCGAATCAACCCCTTTGGAGTAGAACGCGCAGAGCGATTGATCAGCAAAATACTCGAGAAAAATCTGATGAATGGGATATTGCGACCAAAATGCGTTCTCTTTCGACAGAAAGAATTGCAGGAAATTTGCAGTGCGGTCAGCGTAGGGAGCAGTGACCTTATTGATTTGGTTATACCAGGATTTGACGAAATCAAATGGATGACGGACAAAGAGAAGAACGATGATCTCGCAATCGGGAATCGCCTCCTTCAAGCGCTGGCGCAGTGTTGCCAGCAAGCCGGCATGGGCCGGCTTGCAGCGGCAAAATTCCTCCGACGAAAAGACAAAAAAGTCAGAGGTTGACCCCTGAATCTCCTCAACGAGCTGATCAACGAGAGCTGGATAGTGATGGGACTCCTGATACCAAAAAGGTTTGATTGCGTCACCAGACACGCTGGCCAACAGCTCCAAAGCAAACAGACTGTGGTTTGTTGGATTATTGACCGCCCTGAAATTCTGAAAATAGTGAATCCCCTGCGCCTCAAGTTCAACCGACTGCTGACTAAACGCAGCCTGAATCGAACTGGTTCCGGTCTTGAAATTACCGATATGGAAAAATATTTTTTTCATGCCACCTCGCTTCGCTGCCTCAAGCAGTCTTCAACAAACATATTTATATTACCATG
>CAJXNF010000307.1 GCA_913056375.1 uncultured Pseudomonadota bacterium
CTGCATTTATACAGGGGGACTATCCTGCGGCAGTAGACGTATTCGAAGGCTTCGTGGAAGAATTTGAAGACGATGTTGATAGTGATAATGCGTATTACTGGATTGGCTATTCCCAGTTTAAGCTTGGCAAATGGGATGCTGCAGAGTCCGCATTTCGGAAGGTTTTACAAAACTACGAACATCGTCCAACATCCCAGGGTTTTAAAACTCCGGACGCAATTTATATGTTGGGCAAATTAGCGGAAACCCGAAAGCAACCTGATCGGGCCGCGTACTACTTCAAAAATGTCTTGGAGAACTATCCTGGTTCAGCTGCTGCTAATAATGCCCAAGAGGATCTCAGAGCCCTAAGATAAAGTTATTCATCACTTTCCGACCAATTGAAGATCGATTCAGCAACGGATGCAAAAAAGCTTTGAGTTGGCACCTCTTCAGCAGCGACAAGTGGAATCTGACGCATCGTTTTTCCACCCATTCTCAATTCTAATGTTCCGAGCATGCTCCCTTTTTCAACGGGTGCTACAACTTTCTCTGGTAATTGATAGAACAGTTTCACTTTATCCTCTTCTCCAGGACCTAAAAGCAGTGAAGCCGACATCTGGGGTTTTATTGAGACTTCTTTATGCTGACCATCCTCTACTAGAACAGTTTGAGAAATTATTTTATCTGCCTCCACGAGCTCAGTTGTTTGATACTCATTAAATCCTTTGTCCAACAAATACGAAGTAATCCTACTCCGCCATTTTACATTTGGAGATCCCATCACAACGCTTATTAAGCGTCGCTCTCCTCTTTTTGCAGAAGAGACCAAGTTGAATCCAGCCGCTCGGTAATATCCTGTCTTCATCCCATCCATTCCCTTGTATGCTCTCATCAACTTACGATTGGTGTTGACCAATTGAAATGTCCCTGCTCGGAAGGAATCAATCTCAATAGCTGACCACTCTAGATACTGGGGATGATTCCGGAGGATAAATCTAGCCAATAGAAAAAGATCGTAAGAGGTACTCACGTTATGTTTTTCTCCTCGACTAGGAGGAAGACCATGAGGCGAGTGAAACTCTGTATGCGCCATCCCTAATTCTTTGGCTCTTTGGTTCATCAGACGTACGAAGGAATCCTCATTGCCTGAAACATGCTCAGCCATTGCCAGTGTCGCATCATTGGCTGACCGCACAATCATGGCCTTCAAAAGTTCTCGGACGGTGAATTCTTCTCCTTCCTTCAGGAAGACTTGAGTGCCCCCAATTTTACTGGCCTTAGTAGAAGTCACTACAATACTATCCAAGCTTGTCTTGCCTGCCTCGATGGCCTCGAAGGTCAAGAGAACCGACATCAATTTAACGAGAGAAGCTGGGTAAACCTTAAGATGTTCCTGCTCTGAGTACAAAACTCTTCCTGTATCTGCATCAGCCATTAAGACAGCTTTGTAATTTGGGCGGAATTTCTTAAGTGTTTGGTCCGCGCTCACTAAGCTGGGTAAGAATGCTAATGCCAGAGCAAATTGAACTGCCAATATCCAAGCGAAATTCTTTGGAGTTCCTATCATTGTTTTCATCCATTAATCCAATCATAGGGTTGATAATATGACAGCATTTTCTCCTGTGCACTTCCGGATTCAGGCTGCCAGTTATAGTGAAATTCCACCTCCGGTGGAAGTGACATAAATATCGATTCAATCCGACCACCTGATCGCAGCCCGAAAAGTGTTCCACGATCATAAATCAAATTGAATTCAACGTATCGACCTCTTCTAATTTTCTGAAAGATCGTGTCAACTGCGTCAAAAGATTCGTCTTTACGGCGTTCAACAATTGGAGCGTACGCAGGAAGAAATGATTCTCCCACTGCTCGAACAAGATCAGCGTGCTTTGGTTCTGTACCTGTTAAGTAATCGAAAAAAATACCACCAACCCCTCTCATTTCTGCTCTATGCCTGATTGTGAAGTATTGGTCGCAAGTTTCTTTATATTGCTCATAAGATGAAGGAATGACCGAGTTGCAAGCTCGCTGCAATGTTTGATGAAATTCTTTGAAATCTTTTGGGTAGGGATAGTATGGCGTCAGATCGGTCCCACCTCCAAACCAGCTTCGACCTTCATTTGTTTCAAAGTACCGGACATTCATGTGAATCGTAGGAACTTTGGGGGAATTTGGATGAATGACCAGTGAAAGCCCGCACGCCCCAAAAAGACCTTCCTCAACCTCGAGTTGGGAAGCTAGTTCCTTCGTCATCTCTCCGTGTATGGAAGAGATATTTACGCCTGCTTTTCCAAAGGTTTTTCCACCAGTGAGTATCCTTGTCCAACCACCACCACCTTGCTCCCTTTCCCAAATATCTTGTTGAAACCTCTGTATTGGCTCAAAGGCTTCTAAACCATTACAAATTTGGTCTTGCAGCCTTCTTATGAAGGCTTCCATCTCTCTAAAAGTCGGTGATAATTCCATCGAAATTTTCTGAATTTTATTTGATTTATTTCCATTATTCGCTGCATGTAAAATGCCAGTTTAAGATTGTTTTTTCATCCTTGCAGCTTTGCAAATTCAGGTTGAGTTGTTCGAGATTTGGCGACAGCAACTCATGCTTGGAAGATTCTTCAAGAGCAAATTAAGAGGGCTATCTGAGTTCGAAATCTTCAGTTTACATCTGAAATGTTCTTGGTTTTGCATAGAATGGAACAGGACAATAGCTTCGGTCTTAACACAAGCTCCAACTTCGAAAGAGGCTTCATGCAGGCGACGGAACAAACAACCACTCTAGATGCTGAAAAAGAGTGGAAAATTCTTAATCAACTTGCTGAAATTGCTGCTGATATTGAGAATCAGACAAGTTACTATTCTTTTCAATTAGAGGATGGTAGCCCAATATCTGATACGTTATTGGTGGACGTGAACAGCTGGATTTCCCAATTGCAGTCTCTAGTTCCAAACACAAATCCCCAAGAAGCTGTACCCGTTGTTCTCCCAAATCTAACGCCCACTGCATCGACTTCAGCATCTGAGAAGGAATCCTCAGAAGTAAAATCAGATGAAGCCAAGGAGATCGATGAAGAGTTCCACAAGGATCCAGTAGACGAGGAAAATGGAGCAGATTCTTCAACTTACCTCGGCGCTGTTGCAGAAGCTGTCGCCCAAGAATTACAAGGGAATCCTACAGCTGGTTTTGAGAATGCTGATGCCCTAGACGCCAATGAATCAAATGAAGAAAACCTAGATTCTACAGATCCTATTGATGAAGATGATGAAGAGCTTGTCTCGATCAACCAAGCTATCGAAGAAGCTGAGCAAATTGAAGCTCAGTCTGTGCACAGAGTTCAGCTGAATTCTGAGCTTGATGATGAACGCGAATCAAACCTAGATGAGGTTGAAGAAGAAATTGAAGAAGAGGAAGCAGAATCATGGTTTCAGGAAGAGTTAGCAGAGGAGGAAGAAGCTCTTTCTATCAAAGACTCTGCAGCAGAAGAGATCCATCCTGAATCACTTCTCCTTCAAGAATCTGCAGAACCGCCTCAAGTTGCAAAGAGTGACAACGAAAAACTAAGCGAGGACAATTTAGAGGGTTCTGAAACCAAATTGGGAATTTCTGAGGCTAAGGATAATATTGGCAAAGTTGAAGCTTCTGAGGATGCCATTTCAGATTTGGATGATTCAACAAATGAGTCAGCAGAAACTCAACCCGTTGCACCTGAGGAATCAATTGAAGGTGATAAACTTGTCCTCTCGAGAATGCCTGATGATGTTAACCCTGCTGATGAACCAATAATTGATGAAGACTCAGAATCTCTCGAGGCCTCTGAAAGTTCAGAAAATTTGGTAACTGACGATGCAAATGAGCCTCTTGAAATCCTGACTCCATCTGAAGTTGAACTACTCGCAAGCGAAGCATCACACGGAGGGGTCATAGATGAAGAGGAGGATTCAGAAGATGAGGAGGATTTGGTAGTTGAACTGGATTTAGAGTCTGAAGAGGATCTAACTGATGTAGATCCTGAAAATCTAGCAATTCAAGATGAAAATGAAATTGAGACTGAGGTCACAACAGATTCAGACCAATCTGATCAACCAACTCCTGAGCATCAAGAACAAAATCAAGATCTTACCTCAGATTTAGAGTCTACTGAGGTTGAAAATACGAAACTCGAACAAGAGACTTCAGACTCATCAGAAATCGATTCAGAATTGAAATCTGATGAAGTGAATGATGAATCTTCAGAAATCGATGAACTGCAGGAAATATCTGTTGAGGAGGACGAGGTTGAGGAAGTTAGAGACATATTTCAGATAGAAAACTCTGAGGATGTATTG
>CAJXNF010000308.1 GCA_913056375.1 uncultured Pseudomonadota bacterium
TCAGTGAAGAGCAAATCAATCACTTGGAAGTCACTGCTCAGCAAAGTCAGCGGGAGATGATCCCCCTGCGCTCCCAGCGTAAATTGATGCAACTGGATCAGCGCCAGTTGATGCAGCAGGAAACCTTTGATCAGGAAGCCCTACAGAAGCACAATCAGCAGATGGCAGACCTACACCTGAAGATGGCCAATCTGGGCACAACTGAACTGGCCACTGTTCACCAGATACTGACACCCACCCAGTGGAAGCAGTGGAAGGAACAACAACCTAGGCAAAGGGGGATGTGGCAGCGTGGGATGAGAGATCACAGCATGCGTCATAAGGAACGAGACGATGACCGACGTTCTCGATGGCAACACGGCAAATCCGAAAGTAATGCTGAGCATGATGCCACATGAACTCTAATGACTAATTCTGTCTAAGTGGGGTTGGTAGTTGCTCGTACTAAACAACTTTTATCTAATTTTTGAGGAATCATGCAGAACCATTTTCTAGTCCACGGGAAACTAGTTTTCCAGAGTTATCAACTCAAATTACTTGCCTCACTGGGAGGTTTGCTGATTTTACTCATGACCACGGGCCCGGCCTGGTCTGAGAGCAAGCCGTTCATGGATCCGTTAATTCAGGCCTCTAAGGCAAGGGCTGAGTTAGTACAATCAGTTCAGAAGTCCGTGGTCCACATCAAGGTGGAGCAGAAACTTGTCAACGTGAGGGGGCCGTTCCAAAACCGACCTCGTCAGGAAGGCTCCGGTTCAGGTGCCATCGTTCGATCTGATGGTTATATCCTAACTAACCACCATGTTGTCGGTGAGGCTGACAAGATCACTGTCCAACTCTATGACGGCCAAGAACTTAAAGCACGCCTGATTGGTACTGATCCAGCCACCGATATTTCTGTGATCAAGATCGAAGGGAAGGACATGCCTGTCCTCCCGATGGGGGACTCCGACAACATCCTGGTTGGGGAATCTGTAATTGCCATCGGTAACCCCTTCGGTCTGTCACACACCGTCACCTTCGGTATTGTCAGTGCCAAGGGTCGAACTGGAATGGGGATTGCCGAATATGAAGACTTCATTCAGACCGATGCTGCAATCAATCCGGGGAATAGTGGAGGCCCACTCGTTGACCTAGAAGGCAAGATCGTAGGCGTCAATACGGCCATTTTCAGCCGCTCTGGGGGTTATCAAGGGATTGGCTTTGCCGTACCGATCAATATGGCTCGTCGAGTCATGAACGAACTGATCGAAACCGGCCAGGTTTCCCGTGGCTGGTTAGGCGTTGGCATTCAGGATATGACTCCAGAATTGGCCAAGGCCTTTGGACTGGATAAAGCCAAGGGCTCACTGGTAACCGGTGTGATGCCTGCAACTCCAGCTGAGAAAGCCGGTTTGCAAAAAGGTGATGTGATCTTACGTCTGAATGGTGAATCGATTGAGAACAGCAATGCGCTTCGAAATGCTGTAGCTGATGCCCGAGCGGATGCTACCGTTGAGTTAGAGTTGGTACGAAACAAAGTAGTGATGATGCTAAGTGTCCAACTCGATGAACGACCGCGGCAGGTTGGAGAGGCAGACACCAATTCTGATAACAGAAATTCCACTCCTGAACTAGGATTTGCAGTCCAGGAATTAACACCAGAGACGGCTCAGCGTCTGGGTTATCAGAAAACAGAGAGTGGAGTTGTAATCACTGCGGTTAAGCCGGAATCTCCAGCATTTAATCAGGGCCTACGGGCAGGAATGATGATTGTGGAAATGAATCGCAAGAGTATCAACTCTATGGCCGATTTCCAGCGAGTAGTCCAAGCAAGTTCTACGGAAGAAGGTTTGTTGTTACTCGTGAAAACTCCTCAGGGTTCCCAGTACCTGTTTTTACAGGTTGACTGAGAGAGCCTAAGTTTCTTTGTCAGCAGCCTAAATCTCCGATGACTTTTAGGTAATCACTGGCAAGACTGACAACTCCTCTTGGCTGTTCTAGCCAATCCGATTGTGCCCAACCTTCCAAGAGAACTTGGGCACGATCATTTCTCCACAGTATCAAAGCCTATCTAGTTTGCTTCAGCGCCTTCGAGGAGTTCGAATTCTTCTTGCAAGCGAGCAATACCAGCCAATTCTTCTTCAGTCCAAGAACGACGCTGCCATTGAATGCTGAAAGATTGCGAGAGTGCCTCCAAGAGCACGTCTTGCAATTCTCGTTGTGAGAATTGGCTCAAGCATCCGGTAGCTTCCAAAGAGATCATCTCACGACGCAATTGTGCCGCCGTTGCGTTACGAAAAATACCTGCAAGCATTGGAATCTGGTCCTGCAGTGGAATGGAACCATGCTGCAGAAAAGAGCGAGAGCGTGCTTGACCAGGGACATATGGGCCACTCGTGATCACTCGCTGAGCGTTGCCGATCACCTTGCGATCCTGTAACAGAATCTCGTAGGCTGCTGGAGCAGAAAAGCAAACATGGGATTCCATCGGGGCACTGGCCTTACGCTCCTGTATTTGGGGCTTCAGGCCAATCTCCTCAAAAAACTGGTAGAATCCCTGAGCGATGAGTTCATAAGTCTCAATCGGCCCACCACAAAATGGAGGTTCCTGCAAACAGCCAATCAGTGAATAGGTCAAGTCCCCACCATGCAGGACAGAGCGCCCTCCTGTTGTACGACGGAGCACAACGATATTCCGCTGACGACACCAATCTAAATCAAACTCTTCATCGAGCTTCTCATTACGACCCAATGACAGTGTCCAGCGATTCCAGCGATAGAGCCGAAGAGTAGGAACCATTCCCGAACTTTGCTGGCGAAGAAGCCATTCATCAGCAGCCATATTGAAGCTACCACTACGCGGCTCTTCTTCTTCGATCAGGTACCAGGAAGGAGTAAGGGTAAGGTCTGTCATTCAGGCCTTTGGGAAGCCAGGCAGGTTCAGGTTGGCTGCAATGTTGCCAAAGTTACCAAACTGCTGGGTCAGTGCGGTTTGCATCCGCTGCTGTCCTTGGCGAATGCCTTCATTGACAGCAGACAGCACGAGGTCTTGGAGGGTTTCAGGATCATTCGGGTCGATTACTTCAGGATCGATTTGTAGGGACTGCGCTTCGAGTTTCCCGTTGAAGGTCATCTTGACCATTTCTCCCCCAACAGAAACTTCGTAGGTTTCTTTTGCTAGCTGCTCCTGCTGCTCCTGCATATTGGTGGAGAGTTCTTGAGCTTTTTTCATCAGCTCGCCCATGTCAAACATAATCACTCCTATAAATGGTCGATTCTTGGGTGAATTTTCGCTGGCGTAAACCCACCCTTCAGTGCAACTCAATATCGTAGACTTCGCTACCAGCAAAGACCTGAAGGATATCCTTCACCTGAGCATCCTCACGGGCTTGATTCTCCCGCTGTCTTTTCAGTTCCCGATTCTTCCATTGATCATATTCCTGCAACGTAGTGCCTTCTGTTGTTGGCTGATCATCTCGCTGAATATGAACTGATCTTCCAGCAAACTCCTGAGCCAGTTGTTCAAGCTTTACCTGATGTTCCTTACTGAACAAATCAGGCGGATGCCGAAATCGCAGTTGCCAAACATCAGCTTGCAAATCTACAGGGAGCGCTGTGCGCAGCAACGTACCAATCACCGAGGCGCGACTGTGCACGAATTGTACGAATTCCTGCCAATTCAGTGGGAGTTCCTCTGGTTCATCCCACTGCTCAGATCCAACCTCTAACCAACTTTCTGAAGACTTTGGCTCTCTGACTTCAGTAGGTTTTAATGATTGTTGCGGCTCAGCGCCGAAATTTGGAGTTTTTTTTTGCTCCAACCCTGTTCCACCACCCTGTGCCTTGAGCCTTTGGATTGCTGTTTTGGCTACAGAAGTACGCTCCTCGATAGATTCGATGGGGAATTCATTGGATACTGATGGCTCCTCAACAACCGGTGGTGGCGAAGCTACGTTGGTAGCTGAAGCATAGAAACTAGGTTTTGTTGGCGAGTTGGTTGGCTGAAATTGATTTGATTGATCTATTGTCTTTGCTGGTTCTGGTGAATCAACTCTTCCATCGGCCTCTTGCCGTAATGTGCGGATTTGCTGGAGCATATCCTTCACTCCGACCAGTGGCTGCACAGAAGCTAATTGCAGTAACGTCATCTCAAAGCAAATTCGTGCATGAACACTACGTTTCATCTGCTCTTCCAATTGCATCAGTAGATGAAACATCTGTTGTAACTCCCCTTGTGTCGTCAAACTAGCCAACTGACGATACTGCTCCTGTTCATCCTCTGCGACTTCTGCAAAGCTCAAATCTCC
>CAJXNF010000309.1 GCA_913056375.1 uncultured Pseudomonadota bacterium
TTTCCTACACAATTTTTCAGCGCCTGAACGGATACAAAATTGCGGATGTAAGGTTCGTAACCAGGGGTTGGATAGTGTCCAAACTTTTAGGGTGGTAGTGACCGAAATTTTGATGCCATTGATACTTCAGATATGGCTGAAATTGAAAAACATATTAAACCAAATACAAAACTGTTGTATCTTGAAACTCCGGCAAATCCAACAATTCAATTAACTGATATTGAAGCAGCCTGTAAATTGGCGCATAAACATGGAATTACAGTTTGTGTTGACAATACATTTTCAAGTCCTTATTTACAAAGACCTTTAGAACACGGAGCTGATATTGTGATTCACAGCTTAACCAAATTTCTGAACGGACACAGCGATGTGGTGGGAGGAATGATTGTTACAAAAAATGAAGAATTGTATCAAAATATTGAAGAAAATAGACCTCAATTGAAATTAGAATTCAATGTGAGACTTACGGTTTTTCATTTGCAAAATTCTGACATCCAGAATATTCTGAAAGTGAAAATTTTTTGACTTTTTAAGTTATAAAGATCAGGATATTCTGACATTCAGAATTTTTTTGACAAATCCCAAAAATTGTAAATAGTTGAACTTATGGAAGAAAAATGAGATTTAGACCACGAGCATTCTTCAGATGTTAGATCTGGGGCAATCAACTAGAATGAGTATAATTGTTGAAATTTTTGAGGAGTGAAAGCGGGAGAGATTTGGGTGTTCAGAGGGCGTATTTTCGAGAAATTTCTACGCCCTTACTACGCCATTTGAAATGTTTAGTATTTCTGGAAGGGAGCTAAGTGGCTGATTTCGTTGGCTCCCCAAGCTGGACTCGAACCAGCGACCCAATGATTAACAGTCATTTGCTCTACCAGCTGAGCTATTGGGGAACTCATCGAAAGCTCATAAATATATCTGACTGTTTCGGAAGTGCAAGCAGTTTTTAGTTCCTCAGCCCAGTTTTTACCTGCGAAAAGATTGACATTTTTAGGTGGATTTCTATGGTTATTGGTTTCCCAATAGCCAACCAAAAACTTTTTCAGGGACGCGACGGACATGAAGGAAATCAACATCAACGGCTTCCGAGAAACCATCATCGAGCGCAGTGATTATCCACCTGAGCGCTGCAAGGATATCCTCGACCAGGAAACAACAGCCATTCTGGGCTATGGCCCCCAGGGTCGTGGGCAGGGTTTGAACATGCGAGATCAAGGCTTCAACGTTGTCTTGGGTGTGCGTCCAGGGCGTAGCTGGGACAAAGCGCTTGCAGACGGTTGGGTTGCTGGAGAAAACCTTTTTGAGATGGAAGAAGCTGCTCAAAAAGGGACCATTCTTCAGTATCTAGTTTCAGATGCTGCGCAGATCGCGCTGTGGCCAATGGTTAAGGATTCTCTGAAGGATGGAGATGCCCTTTACTTCTCGCATGGTTTCGGCATCGTTTTTAAAGATCACACTAGTATTGTGCCACAAGCCAGTGTTGATGTGATTCTCTGTGCTCCTAAGGGTAGCGGACTGACCGTTCGTACTCACTTCCTCGAAGGGCGTGGAATCAACTCTTCATTCGCTATTCATCAGGATTATACGGGCAAGGCGAGAGATCGTTGTATTGCAACCGCATTTGCGATTGGCTCCGGGCATTTGTTTGAGACCACATTTGAGCGAGAGGTTCACAGCGATCTGACTGGAGAGCGCAGTGTCTTGATGGGAATGCTGCAAGGGGCTTTCTTAGCTCAATATGAGGTGCTCCGTGAGCACGGACATTCTCCATCAGAAGCCTACAACGAGACCATCGAAGAAGCTCTTGAAAGTCTCTATCCCTTGGTTTCTCAACGTGGAATGGATTGGATGTATGCGAACTGTTCCACGACCGCTCAACGTGGTGCGCTGGATTGGGCTCCCAAGTTCCATGCGGCGATCAAGCCCGTTGTGGAAGAATGCTACCAGAGCGTGATTCGGGGAGATGAGGCCAAGCGATCCATCGATACCAACTCCCAGCCGGATTATCGGGATAAGTTGGAGAAGGAACTGGAAATCGTTCGCAACCAGGAAATGTGGCAAGCAGGACAAGTGCTGCGTCCACTTCGCCCGGAAAATCAGTAATTCGTTGATCAGGGAGCAATGAATCTTCCGCTGTTGGACGCTGGAGTCTTTTACGAACTGCAAATTTCGGATCAGCGTCCGGCTGATTTGCTGGAGGAGGCGGTAGCTTTCGAAGGCTCCCTGAGGCTTCATTACAATCCTGGTCTGGTGCTGTTGCTTCTGAATCCGCTAGAGCCTAACAGCACCTTGTTCGAATTTCGTGTGGGTGACATCCTTTACGCGGAGCAGTTGGCCAGCATCAGCCGAGAGAATGGGGTGACTGTTGAACGTGTTCGGCTCTGGGTTCGGCGGGGTAGTCCTGCGGTCAAAATGCAGCCACTGCGGGTGGATGAACATCTAGCTGAAGAGAAGGTTCGATGAAGTACTGGTTACTGAAGAGTGAGCCTGATGTTTTCTCACTGGAAGATCTGAAAAACTGTCCGAATCAGACGGAGCATTGGGACGGGATCCGTAACTACCAAGCGCGCAATCTGATGCGTGATGAGATGCAAGTGGGTGATCGAGTTTTCTTCTATCACAGTCGTCAAGCTGAGCCTGCGATTGTCGGTACGGCAAAAGTTGTTCGTGAAGCCTACCCGGATCACACTTCCTGGGATCCCACGAGTAAATACTTTGATGAGAAAAGCTCTCCAGAAAATCCTCGCTGGCTGATGGTAGATGTTCAGTTTGAGAGCGAATTCTCTCGGCCTGTGACCTTGAAAGAGTTGCGAAGTATTGCTGAACTGAAAGAGATGTTCCTCTTACGCAAGGGGATGCGTCTCTCCGTTCAACCCGTTACCGAAGAAGAATTTCAGCTAATTCTCGCTCTCGCAAACGATTGAATTGCTGTCACGGTCCCAATCCTGCTTTGAAAATTTCTACTTTTCCTTGAACAAACTCCTCTCTCCCTCCCTGTTCGATGAGGTTCCCTGATGGAAATCGGAGAAGAAACACGTGTTTTGATCGTGGATGACTTCAACACTTCTCGCAGGATGATTCGCCAGACACTGAGAGATCTGGGTACAGAACTTTGTAACGAAGCGAAAGACCCTGACGAGGCGATCAAGTTGCTGGAGCGCTATCAATATCATTTGGTACTGGTTGATTGGTATATGGATGGTGCGCGAGGTGTGGACCTCGTCAAGCAGATCCGTGAAACTCATTCAAAAAAATCTCTGCCAATTCTCCTGATGCTGATGGACCCACTGGACGATCAGCTTGCCATGGGAAAGGCAGCAGGGATCAGTGGTCACATTCTCAAACCTTTTGATGCAGGGACTCTCTCCAAGACGCTGATGGGGTTTGAATGAGCAAGGTGATCAATTTCGCTGAACGGTTGGCGGATCGAAAAGCAAAGGAGGAGAGTCGTCAAATTGAGGGGTGGTTGATTTGGCTACATTGCCCAAAGTGCAACACGATAGAGTATACCGAATTGCGAATGCCCGGAGGACGCGTTCATAAGTGTGGAACCCTTGTCGAGGAAGAAGAAATCCCGATTGACATCCGTGCTGAGTTCACCATCTCTCAAAGAAATCTCGACAAGCTGGATGAACTCGAGGAGAAACAAAAGTCGTCCAAGGTGATGAAGTTTGTTGGGGGAGGGATGAAGTCGATGATCAAGCAACTCCGAGCTCGTGAAGAAGAGTATCAACAACGCTTGCAGAATATGACTTCAGAACGCTTGAATAACTACCCAGATCAATGGGATCCAAAAGCTCAGGGTGTCGAAATCACCGTAAGTGAACCCCTTGGACTAGAAATCACAGCCGCTCGGCAAGGCCATCAGCTGTTCACTGATAAGAAGTGAGCATGCAGTATCCAGAGTCGTTGGATCGTTTATCTCGTGAGTTGTCTAGATTACCCGGGATTGGGAAAAAGACAGCGCTTCGGCTCGCTTTTGGGATACTCAGGTACACACCAGAAGAAGCCGCGAACCTGGCGGAAGCCATTCGACAGGTGAAGGAGAGGATACATCACTGCGATGTCTGTCATGGCTTCACAGATCTTGGCACATGAATTGGGACATAATCTGGCCATGAGGCATAATAATGGTAGAACGGATAACAATGGAAACTCATGCACAGATACAAAAGGCACCTTTGTCATTGAAGCCCTCTGAGACACATCGCTGCGTGCATACATGCATCCATGCGTACATGGCAATACATGACAATACATGCAATACATGC
>CAJXNF010000310.1 GCA_913056375.1 uncultured Pseudomonadota bacterium
CAGATACAGCAACTCCTGAATTTCTATTTGGAAGCTCAGTTCCGAGTGGTTGAAGGTGAAGCTATTGACTTCAAAAAATTCAGAACAGATCTCAGTGCCGAGGGTAAAAAGCAGGATGGTGTTCAAAATCTTGATACCATCTCACGCTTGATTTACGGCTTCGCCACGGCCTACATGATCACCGGCGATGAACGAGCACTAGAGGCTGCGAAGAATGGCACGGAATACATGCAGCGCCACTTCAGGCATCAGAACAAGAGCGAAGGGATCTGCTACTGGTACAGCCAAATTGATATCCAAGAAGATGGCAGTGTTCGCAAGTACATGGGATCCACTGCCGGTGGTGATGAAGGTGGCAACGCCATTCCTTGTTATGAGCAAATTTATGCTCTCGCTGGCCCAACCCAGACATGGCGACTGATTGGTGGCGAAAGCATCAAGCAAGATATTGACGACACGATCTCATTCCTTAACCGCTTCTACAAAGATCATGGTCCATACGGTGGATACTATTCACACGTTGACCCTGTGACGTTTGATGCCAAGGCTGATTCCCTTGGTGTCAACAAGGCCAAGAAAAATTGGAACTCCGTTGGTGATCATGCTCCGGCATATCTCATCAACTTGTATCTGGCCACTGGTGATGAGGACTATGGCAAGTTCCTCGAAGATACTTTTGACACGATTTGCGAGCATTTTCCGGATTATGGCTACAGCCCCTTCATGAACGAGAAGTTCTATGAAGATTGGACCCATGACTTGAAGTGGGGGATTCATCAGGCACGGTGCGTTGTGGGTCACAACCTCAAAGTTGCTTGGAACCTCACCAGGATGCACAGCTTGATGCCAAAGGAGAGCTACAAGACATTTGCTCACCAGATTGCTGATGCAATTCCAGGCGCAGGTTGTGATAACCAGCGCGGTGGCTGGTACGACATGATGGAGCGGACCTTGAAGGATGGGGAAGAGCATTACCGTCGTGTCTGGCACGACAGAAAAGCCTGGTGGCAGCAGGAACAGGGGATTCTTGCTTACTACATCATGGCTGGTGTCTACAACGACAAGCCTGAGTACCTTCGCTACGCAAGGGAAGGTTCTGCCTTCTACAACGGCTGGTTCCTCGATTACGAGTCTGGCGGTATCTATTTCAACGTGCTGGCCAATGGCCAACCCTACGCCCTTGGCTCAGAACGTGGTAAAGGCAGTCACTCAATGGCTGGCTATCACTCCTTCGAACTTTGCTTCCTCGCGGCCATCTATTCGAATCTATTGGTGAACAAGCAACCGATGGACTTTTACTTCAAGCCTGATCCTCAGGGTTGGCCTGATAATAAACTCCGTGTTGCTCCTGATTTGCTTCCAAAAGGCAGCGTAGAGCTCTCAGAAGTATGGATTGATGATAAAAACTACACTGATTTTGACAAGGAGAATATGATTGTCAATCTTCCTGAGTCTGACAAGTCTCTACGGGTTCGAGTCCGGATCGAACCGACAGGACTTGGCTTTAGTGCGGATCTGATGAGTTTCGATAATGGAATTGCTCAATTCGCACTGGATGGAGATCTCTCCAAGCAATATCTGCCTCTCTTCAAAAAAGAGTTGGAAAAACTCAGTGGAGTTCAGGGAATTGTGCTTGATATGACTAATCTGAAGTCTGTCGACGACACTGGCTGGAACTACCTTCTGTTCACAGCACAGCAGCGTGGAGCGTCCTTCTCTGTCAAGCTGAAAGGCTTAAATGCAGAAATCTCTCAAGGACTCAAGGATGCCGAACTGGGCGAAGAGTTTGAGGTGATTGGCTAGTCATTACATCCGAATGACCCAGTCCAACTGATCGCTGTAAAATCAAGAGGCGCCTTCTGTAAGGCGTCTCTTTTTTTCTGTACCAAAAACCATTAACAAACCGTACTCACTGATGAAGAGCAATTCTCAAAAACTCAGTACGGCATTAAAGCAAGATCCCAACAATATTCAGCTTCTTATTGAAACCGCTAGGTATTTCATAAGCACAAAAGAGTCAGGAAAGTTTCTTGACTTATTTCAACAGATCTATAGCCTAAATGCGAGCTCTAAACTACCACCGCAAATTATTTTTAGCATTGGACAGACTGCCCTGGAAAGTCAATACTGGAACCTAGCAAGCGACCTTTTCGGTATTTTACAAAAAAAAGATCGATCGTCATCGCCACTTATTGGTCCATTAAGCGAAGCCTTAATCAAATCTGGTCGGTTAAGTGAGGCTAAGAATGTACTTGAAGAAGCCATTCATAGTCAATTCAAACCTGACCCAGGTTTACTGACAAACTACGCCATTGTATTATCCGAAACAGGATCTTATGATTCAGCAGAAAAAGTATACAGGCAAGTCGTTGCTATTAGACCTAATGAGTTTCTTGGGCACTACAATTTAGCAGGATTCCTGGAGACTCTTGGCAGAGTTGATGAAGCCATCACAGAATACAAAGCATGCTTAGATATCGTTCCAGAAGCACCAGAGGCCATCAATCGATTGAGCAACCTTGCTCAAATGCAAAGCTCACAAAAAAATAGTGAGAGAGAAAAAGGGGGCACCAATGCAAACATACGAGAAGTTTACTTGGCAATTGAAGAGAAGAACTGGGACAGTGCCGTCAGCAAGCTCTTGCAAAATAAGCAATCGATCGATGCTATACGATGGCATGCTGCAGTGTTAGAACTGCCTAAAGACCAACAAGATAAAATAAGCATGAGCAAATTATACGATCCCAACATCCAAGTTAAACGAAAAAATCTGTTCAGTCATACCGATCCAATACTTGAGGAAATAGTTAGTGAAATTAAAAATGATCCAAGTCTTGTCTGGAATCGGGCCGGCAAGCCAACTCGTTCAGGATTTCAAACTCACGAGCTCTTTCAAAGCAATCGCAACTCGACGGCAATCAATCAACTCATCAATAAGTTAACGGATACATTACTCGAAATGCCAAGACAAGAGCAGGAAAAGCTCACTGGTGAGTGGTCAATCCCCATTAAACTCAGCGGTTGGGGAGTGATCCTTAAGCAGGAGGGATTTCAGAAGAGACATATTCATCCCGAAGCTAAATTCAGCGGAGTTTTATATCTGAGAGTACCCAGTAACCAAGATGAAACTCAGGCAAGTGGCAAAGGTAATCTATGCTTCTCTAGCACAGCAAATGAGTCTCAACTTCAGATTGAGCCGGAGCCTGGCTTGGCAGTTCTGTTTCCAAGCTACTTTCCACACGGCACAATTCCTCTGAGTAGCTCTGAAGAAAGAATATGTATCGCCTTTAATGTTCAATAAAATTTTTCAAAATAAATCACCCTCGAGAAAATCTCGAGGGTGAAAATAATTCACTGCAAAATAATTAAACGCTGATCAGTTTAAGAAGATCTTCGGAGGCGAATACGTCACGGACAAACGTGAGTTGTTCACTCTTGTAATAGCAGCCTCCACGATGTCCACGTCTTACCCAGCAGACACTCCCTTTGGCGATTTGTTCACTCGTGGCATCGTCAAAGCAAATCCACTCAAAATGTGTGAATTCACCCCAGAATTGCACAATTGGCCATGTCATGGTAACTCCTGGCTGGGCAATAATGGCCCACCAATGCTTCTCCCTTTCTGCCTGTTGTTTGATGCCGAAATAGGGGCCATCTTGGCAGTGATATACAAGGTCTGGCCGATATTCCATGGTGAGCAAGTCACCACGCCCCTGGCGGAGAGCCTCACAGTGAGTTGGCCAAAACTCACGGTTTTCAGCCTCTATTTGTTCGAGCGTGTAATCAGGACCGATCGCAGGCAGTTCAGCTTCTTGTAGCTCTCCGATCTCTTTTGATCGTTGAATGAGTTTTGCTTTGAGTTCATCACTCACAAGACCAGGTCGTGAGTAATCAGCAATGAGGTCCTTGTAGTAGTTTTGGCGTGCCATGTTTGATTGAAGTTGTAGGTTGAACGGTACTGTCTTTTTACAGCTTAGCTTTGAATTCGTTGAACTTCGCGAAGGCACCTGCGGCCTTGTTGAATCCGCAATAAGCGCAGGTGAACATAAGCAACTCTTCGATTTCTTCCTGCTGCAAGCTGCTATTGCGTAGATACGACGTACTTGAGGTTCAACTTTCATGTTAGCTTGGTAGATTTGTATCATGAATGATAAGTTGGGAGATTGTCCACTCTGATTTTTTATTTTTTTTTTACAAAAAAAAAAATATTGCTCACAATCGTATCCTAAAATGAAAATCTTTGTTGTTGTCTCATCA
>CAJXNF010000311.1 GCA_913056375.1 uncultured Pseudomonadota bacterium
GTTTACGCTCGCTGTTGGATAGTTTTCTTAAAAAGTATGATGCGCTACTGGTGCCCGTAACAATGGCTGCAGCTTATCCATTACCAGAGATAAAATTTGATATGGGAATGGCAGATGTGACCACTAACATAAAGATTGATGGTAAAGATTATTTCAATATAGTTGTGGATGTTGCGAACGTTAAGCTGTTCAACCTCACAGGCCATCCCGTTGTGGTCATTCCAATTGGTTTCACAGATGAGGGAATGCCTGTTGGGATTCAGGTGGTTGGTAAGCGTTGGCGAGATGCAGAATTATTGGTAGTGGCGCAACAACTTTTTGAAGCAGCTGGAGAGTTTAAGCATCCTCCAGGGTATATGGACAAATGAACGCAAGCAATCGTTAGTACTTGTTGAATAGTCTGAGGAACAAATTATCTAGGAGTGACAAATGGCAGTCAAGAAACTACCAAACAACAACACCAAAAAAACAATCATTATTCTTTCCACATTGGCTGCCCTTATTGGGATCGGAATAGCAACAGGGTTTATCAACTTTACTCCTATGCAAAGCGGAAAACCGTCCCTGGCAAAAGATAAGAAGTGTTTTGAAGACTTAAAGAGAAAAAATTCTCCTCAGGAACTGATGGAAATTATGAAAAAGAAAAAAATGACAGAATCCTACTGTGATCTTCTATGAACCTGAGAAATTCCAGAGATTAAAAGTTAAGTTTTCATTGTGATTCCAAGCATACTCCATCTGCCTGGCAGTTCGCTCTGCTAACTTCTCTCCAGCGAATTTGGAGACTAACTCCAAGCTCAGATCTATCCCAGCGGAGATTCCTGCCGCAGTGAATAGCTTTCCTTGTTCAATCCAGCGAACACCCTCTCGAACCTGTACGTTGGGATAATTTCTCTGCAAATCCGAGATATCTTCCCAGTGAGTCGTCACTTCTAGGCCATCCAGCAACCCCGCCTCAGCCAATAGGAACGCACCTGTACAAATCGAAGCAATCACCTGCACTTTCTCAGCAGTCTCCCTGATCCATTCGATCACTTCCCTCTTTTGAACTTCTTCCAGATGAACACCCCCGACCACAATCAACAGATCCAAAGCGGGCACATTCTGGATGGAATAATGAGGCATCACTCTGAAGGCTCCACGAGCTTCAACCAAGTCCTGATTGGCACCAACGAGCCAGATATTCCAATCCAATTTTGCGAGTCGATTAGCAACACTGAACACCTCAAAAGGTCCTGAAAAGTCCAAGACCTCTGCCTGATCGTAGATGTAGATCCCAATGTTCATGGGTTCAAGGAAGAGGAAAGGATTGTTTCAGCGCTGAGGCCAAAGCGAGGAATAGCCCGGAAGGCGTGGATAGAAACAGTTGAGTGTGGTGACGGAATCAGATTTGTCAAAATTTCAGGCGTGACCAACCTTTAAATCACTACCTGCCTTGTTCTCGCCACGAATCAGCCAAAGAGGTCTTTGCGCAAAATTGATCAGATAACCGGAGCCAGTGCCCGTATCAATCAAGTCTCGGTTGAACAGGCTCGTGGAGGGCATGTAGCGAATGGCCAGGCCCGCCCGTCGTTTGCCCGAGCGATTTGGATGGGAGCCGTGCACCAAGTGGACATCATGCATAGAGAACTGCCCTGGCGAGAGTTCCAGACTGACTGTGTTTTCTGGATCAATCCGACCATCATTGACCCGTTGATTGAGTACCAGATCCTCTCTGGATTCTTTTTGATGTGATAGCGATTGATGACGATGTGAGCCAGGGACAACTCGCATACAGCCGTTCTCTTCAGTCACATGATCCAACGCAACCCAAACGGTACAAGTCGCCAAAGGACGGATCGGCCAATAGGCACCGTCCTGATGCATCGGCACTTCCATTCCATCGGAGCCAGGCTTGCAGAAGAGTTGACATCCCCACAGAATGATGTCGGGACCAATCAACTGTTCTACACAATCCACGATCACTGGATCCTTGGCCAACTCCATGAAAGCCTCATCACCGTGCACACCCTCCTGGTTCAAGCCACTGATGTGCACACTGACCAGCTTCTCTGGTCGCACCTCAGGATTAGCCAGCAACACACGATCAACGGCAGCCATCAACTCGGTTAACCGAGATTCTGGTAACTGACAGTCTGGGATTAAGTAGCCCTCTTCTTGATATTGTTGAATCGCTTCAGCAGAGAGTGGGGCGTTGGTTGTCATCGATACCTTTTCGGAGTCAAGTCATTGAACAGCGTCACTGGGCCACCCAGCCACCATCAACAGGAAGGGTGTGCCCCGTGATCATGGCAGCTGCGTCACTAGCCAGAAAGCGAATTGCATCTGCCACCTCGTAGGTTTCTACCATCCGTCCGAGTGGCGTTCGTGCGAGTAGTTTTTCTTCCATCCCATCTTCTGCCAGCAGACTTTGAGTCAGCGGAGTTCTGACGAACGCAGGAGCCACGGCATTGATCCGAATACCTCGTGCTGCCCAATCCAGCGCTAAGGAGCGTGTCAGATTGACCACTCCTCCCTTGCTGGCCTGATAAGCAGGATTGGGATAGACTCCACCTCCAATCAAACCCATGATCGAAGCCACATTGACAATGCTCCCCTTGCCTTGCTTGAGCATCGTCTTGGCGGCTTCTCTGGAGCAAAGAAAGGTTCCCGTCAGGTTGATGTTGAGCACTTCCTGCCAACGCTCCAAGGGCAACTCAGTCGCTTCCATCCGGGCTCCTGTTCCAGCGGAATTGACCAGAATCTCATAGGAACCCAACGCTGCCACTTTCCTCATGACCTCCACAACGGAATCTTCCCTGGTCACATCCAGAAACATGGTCTCGAGGGCGATGCCCTGATCATTGAGTTGAGCCTGAGCTTTCTGTAAAGCGGCTTCATTTCGATCCCCAATCACGACCTGTGCTCCTGCTTGAGCAAACACCTTGGCGGTCTCCAGACCAATGCCACTGGCTCCCCCAGTGATCAATGCTGTTTTCCCATCTAGAGAAAGGCGATCGTTTGGCTTGGTTGTCATGTGTCACTCCCTAGTAGAGCAGCCAACACGGGCTCACACCAAATCACAGGCGTCCGCTGGCATCCAGTGCGCGTCTTGATCTAACCACTTGACGTTACAACCGATCGGATTGGTCAAGGGGACACTTACCGATTGTCCAGCCGTAATTTCTGCAAGCGCCTTTTCCAGGTCATTGACCTGCATCTTTGAAGTATCGCGTGGTTGATCTACTCCACGGCCGCAGTACACCAACTTGCGATCCGCATCAAAGACGTAGAAGTGAGGGGTTCGTAGCGCCCCGTAGGCTTGTGCAACCTCCTGGGAAGCATCCCTCGCATAGACCCATGGGAAGTTGTGTTCCTTCATCCGTGAGACCATCTGATCAAAATCATCAGTGGGATTGGTCTTCTCACTGTTGGAATTGATTCCAATAAAAGCCACTCCCTTGTCCTGAAATTTCTCAGCAGTGGCCCTTGTGACTTCATCAGATCCAACGACGAATGGACAGTGGTTGCAGGTAAAGAAGACCACGAGCGTGGAGGCAGATTCAAAGTCAGCTAGGCTGTAGTTTTTACCATCAGTACCAGCGACAGAAAAATCAGGAGCAGTTGCTCCTAGTTCAAGGGTAAAGGACATCGTCTCTCGTAAAAAATCAGGTTTTATTAACTGTAAGGTCTCTTAGAACTGCGCCTTGAACAGGAAGCTGGTTCCTTTTGCCTTATCTTCCTCTGCAACCAAATAATTAAAGGTCAACGAAGAAGAAAGGAAGACCCAGCCGCTGAGGGTGAAGCCCATTTCATAGTATTGCATGATGTAGAGCTCTGTCCCGTAATAGCGAGTATCCAGCAAGTACGGATCAAACGTGGCTCCTTCTCGAATAAAGCCGGTTGGGAACTGGAAGATCAGCCCATTTCGCAGAACCGTGCTCTCAATACCTGCATCAAAAGTAGTCCCTCCTACCGAAAGCGGCATCGAGCGATATTGCCCAGCCTGGTTTCCAATTCGGATTGCACCCCAGGAAGCGGTCCAATCGTAGATACTCAAGATAGAGTAACTCGCCAGAGCTCCACCAGATCCGAGCGCCTCTGAAGCTGTCACCCCATAGTTCAGACTTGGTGACAACTGCCAATTTGGAGAAACGAACTGACGGTAGTTCAAGCCAAGCCCAGCGGCAATTCCTGCATTTCCATCAACATCAATTTGTGAAATTGGGAGCCGCAGAGTCAGGCTGGATTTGCTCT
>CAJXNF010000312.1 GCA_913056375.1 uncultured Pseudomonadota bacterium
ATTCCCGTTCTCCATTACCCAGGCGTAGTCAGAGATTGAGAGAGATTTCTGGACGTTTTGCTCGACTAGCAGAACTGTGGTGCCTAATTTCTTAACCTCTGCAATCAAATCGAAAATCTGTTGAACGATGATGGGGGCTAAACCCAGAGAAGGCTCGTCGAGCATCAAGATTTTTGGTCGACTCATCAATCCCCGACTAATCGCAACTATCTGTTGTTCTCCGCCACTCAAGGTGCCAGCGTATTGCTCAAGCCTCTCACGTACTCTTGGAAATAGCTCTAAGACCATCTCCATGTTTTGATCAGCTTGTTTTGCTGCAGTGGGGTTAAATGCGCCCAAGAGCAGGTTTTCTTCGACCGTCAAAGATGGAAAAAGGCGGCGTCCCTCAGGCACCATGACGATTCACATTTCAACACGCTCAAATGCCTTTTTGCAGTTTAATTTTTATTTTAATTATCAGAGTTAATTTAAACTAATTCGTTACGACAAATTCCAGAGGAAATTGATTCAATGAATACTGAATTTTCAGGTATTTGGCCCATCCTTTACTCCTTCTTTAGAGAAGATGGAAACTTGGATCGGAATGCAATGAGATGTCAGGTTCAAGCCTGCTTAACTCAAAATATCCAAGGCTTAGCGGTTCTTGGCCTAGCAACGGAGGTCCATAAATTGACCTCTGATGAGCAATTAAAAATTCTTAAGTGGGTCGTTGAAGATTTGCAAGGAAGACTTCCTTTGACTGTCACGGTTTCAGGACCAGATGCTTCCACACAATTGGAATTTGCCAAAAAAGCCTCAGACCTTGGTGCGAATTGGTTGATCCTTCAGCCACCGTCTCGTCGTCCCCTTAGTGAAGAGGAATGTTTTGATCATTTCTCCGAGGTGATGAGTTCAATTCAATTGCCGATCGCCATTCAAAATGCTCCTGAGTATCTAGGGGTTGGCTTGAGCATTCCGAAAATCATAGACTTAAACCAACGTCATTCTCATTTTAAACTTTTGAAAGGTGAGGGTTCGGCTGTTGAGGTTGAGCAACTTGTAAAGGCGCTGAAAAGCAAAATGCAGGTTTTTAACGGCAGAGGAGGAATTGAACTAGTGGATTCATTGCGTGCTGGCTGCGCTGGGTTGATTCCAGCGCCAGAGTTGGTAGATCGCCAAGTTCAAATTTATGAGTTTTGGAGGGATGGGCTAGCAGAAGAAGCAGAGGCACTCCAGAAGGAAATCCTGCCGATGATCGTCTTCAATATGCAGACAATCTCGCATCTACTCTGTTACGGCAAACGTCTCTTGGCAGCAAGATTGGGGCTAACCGTATTTGATCGGTCTCCTTTTCAAGCGCCAAGTGAATTCGGTTTGCAAAGAATAGCTACATTTGCAGAGCACCTAGGCCCTCTCCCAACTCGCTAGCGATCTGATGAGGGTTAGGTTTTTTCGATTGGTTTGCTGCGAATTTGAGTGACCGTTTCCAACTGAGCACGCTTACAAGAGACAGGGGGAAGATTTCGGCTGATCAATTCTAAGTCTTCAAGGACAAGCTTGCCGATCTGTTGGAGGGCGGAAGTCAAAGCACCCGCGCGGTGTGCAGAGAGGAGCATATTCTTGGTTTGACGAATTGGGTCTTCCAATGGAACGGGTTCTTCAGGAAATACATCGGTTGCCACTCGAATTCTCCCTGAGTTGGCAAATGTTTGAAGGTCTTTAAAGTCAGCGATTGCAGCCCTACTCAATAGGATGAGCATCGCCCCGGGTTGCATCCATTCCAGCCTCTCAGCATTCAAGAGCTTTGAATTTTCAGTTGTTATCGTGGCCGTGACAAAAACAAATCTACTCTCTCTGAGAAGTTGCTCCAATCCAACGGGTTGAAGTCCATTCCTCTCTAACAGCCCATCAGGTAACCAGGGATCGTGAGCTAAGATTTGATTCTGAAATCCCTGCAATACTTCTTTAACAGCCCGTCCCAAATCTCCATACCCAAGAATCCCAACAGTTGCTCCTGTCAGCAACTCTGCGTCCTGATTTCCCTGCAAACCGTATTTCTCCAACCCATTTTGAAAATCAGCGTGTGCCTGGTGAACATTTCTTGCCAAAGATAAAGCCATGGCTAGTCCAATTTCCGCAACTGCCAGCGCAAAGACAGAGCTCGGAGTCAAAACCGGAATCGATCTGGAAGCACAATATGCATAGTCCACATTCGGCAAGAAATTCGTTTCAACATTGAAGATGGCCTTCAGCTTTGTTGCTGCAGCAAGACGTGACGAATCAAGTGCTTGTTGACTGATAACCACATCCATCTGAGGCAGCCATTCCGCATACTGAGAATCCGCCTGGCTAGGATCAATTTCAAAAATCTCGTGTTCTGAAAAAAATTTTCTTTGGTCTTCCTCACTAAAGATTTCGTTTGCAGTGCGAGGTCGAGGATCAAATAAGATCTTCATTCTTTATCCTTTGCTTATTTTTAATGATTTATCTGGATCCACTACTTTAATCTCAGCTGATCAGAAAGAGTTTTTTCTCAATTGAATCTCAGTGGAGTGAATAAGACTAATATATCAGGTATTGATTGTTATCTAAGATTGTAGTCAACTCTCCAACCGGTTCTTCCGATCTGAGGAATCCATCAGCTATCATGAAATTTCTCAGAGACAACTATCAACCCTGCCTTGGGAGCAGAAGATGATCAAACGATTTGCAATAGCGATGGCTCTTGGAAGCCTACTCTCAATGCCAGTTCAGGCGGAAACCTATGGTGTCCTGATGAAGACACTCTCGAATCCGTTCTGGGGTGCAATGGAATTGGGTGTCCGAGAGGGGGCAAAAGAAGCAGGGGTCGAATATTACCTTCAGGCTGTTGAGAGTGACCAGGCTGCAGAGCCTCAATTGAATGTCTGCAACACGATGCTGGAACGCAAACCCGATGCAATGATTACAGCAGCGATTAACTCTACCATTCTATTGCCATGCTTGAAGCGAGCAAATGATATGGGCATTCCTGTAGTGGATCTTGATGGAAATCTTGATCATAAAATTGCTGCAGATGCAGGAGTAGATATTTCTTTTTCGATTGGATCTGACAACGTTGCTGCAGGAGCACAAGGCGCAGAATATTTAGTCAATAAGCTGGGCAAGAATGCTAAGGGGCCAGTTTTGGTCATCGAGGGGCTTTCAGGGAACATCACTGGGCAAAAAAGAGCTCGTGGCTTTTCAGATCGCTTGGCTCAGTTAGCTCCAGGTCTCAAAGTGGTTGCATCACTTCCAGGTGATTGGGATCGAGGCAAGGCTGCCAACATCACAAATGACACTCTGACTGCCAATCCGGGTCTTGTAGCGATCTTTGCTGCAAATGATGGAATGGCGCTCGGTGCAGTCGAGACTGTATATGCTGCTGGCAAGCAGAGCCAGGTGACCGTTATTGGAGTTGATGGAAATTCTGATGCGGTCAAATCAATCAAATCAGGGCGTCTGAATGCCTCTGTTGCCCAGTTACCATACCTGGTCGGTAAGCAAGCTGTTGAAAAAGTTGCTGCGATGAAGAAGGGAACCAAGGTTGATCAAGACTGGATTTATGTTCCTACCATGGTTTTGACAAAGGATATTATTGATAAAGGTACAGAGCCGATGCTCAAGTACGTTAAGTAATCTATCCTATGAGCGGGCCGAAAGGCCCGTTTTCTCAGAATTTTCTTAGGAACTTGGTTTGCTCTCCCGATTGCACATCCGTCTAGAATCTCTCATCGTCCTAGTGGTGCTTTCTGCAGGAATGGCACTGCTTTCTCCAGTTTTTCTCTCCGTTAACAATCTATTCAATATCATCTTAGCCACCGCAACCTTTGGGGTGCTTGCGATCGGTGCTACGTTTGTGATCAGTTCCGCAGGGTTGGACCTCTCACTAGGGTCTGTTTTGGGGCTTTCTTCCGTTGTGGGAGCAGCATTGGTGGTCACTCTGGAATGGCCCTGGTATTTCGCCATCGTTGGGTCGTTACTAGCTGGAACATTGGCTGGAGCCGTTAATGGGTTCATCGTGACCAGAGGAATGGTCCCTGCCTTTATTGTGACTCTTGGGATGTTGGGGATTGCAAGGGGGCTCGCTTTGATTATTTCAGGAGGGAGAGGGATTTACGGTTTGCCCAATGAAATCCTTTTTCTTGGACAAGCAAGACCACTTGGAGTTCCGACACCAGTTTTTATCCTGGCATTGGTTGCAATAATCTCTCACTACATTCTTGCACATACCC
>CAJXNF010000313.1 GCA_913056375.1 uncultured Pseudomonadota bacterium
AAGGATAAAAGGGTGAGACAGGCGTTCCACCATGCGATCAACATCAATGCCATCAAGCGCGTCGTCATGAGAAACGCTGCGACTCCAACAGGCTTGATGATCGCTCCCGGAATCAATGGTTTCCAAAAGGACATGAATAATCGTGTTTCCTATGATCCAGATGCTGCAAAAAAACTACTGGCGGATGCAGGTTATCCAAACGGATTCCCAGTGACGTTTGATTGTCCCAATGACAGGTACGTGAATGATGAAGAGATTTGCACAGCAGTCATCCCCATGCTGGAAAGAGTCGGAATCAAAGTGACTCCGAACTTTCAGACGAAATCAAAACATTTCAATAAGATTGGGAAGGCGCAAAGCAACAACACCAGTTTTTTCATGCTTGGATGGACCCCGGGATCGTATGATGCCTTGAACCCCTTGATGCAGTTGATGACCACCGGCAAGCCCGGACATGGTGATTGGAATTGCGGACAATTCAACCACCCACGGGTTGCAGAACTCACCGAAATGATCAAAACCGAGATGGACGAAGGAAAGCGAACCGCGATGATTCGCGAAGCCTTCCAGATCCATAAGGATGATTTTGGCCATATCCCCCTTCATCAACAAGCTCTGGCTTGGGGTATAAGAAACGATACCGTCCAATCAGTAATTCAGCGCCCGTTTAATGACGTGGATTTAAGATACGTGTCAATGAAGTAAATCTATTTTGCGGCATCCTTAAATTATTTGGATGCCACAAATTTTTCCCTAATTAATCCTTCCTACAAAATAAAGACATGCTTGCCTTCATCATACAGCGACTTCTCCAAGCCGTTGTGGTGATGTTGTCGGTGTCTTTTGTCTCCTTCGCTCTTTTCCAATTTGTTGGTGACCCGATCAACAACATGGTTGGTCAGGACGCGACTGAAGCACAGAGAGAACTACTTCGTGAAAGACTGGGGCTCAACGAGCCCTGGCCTCTTCAATTTATACATTATATTGGCAATATCATTCAGGGAGAGTTTGGCTTGTCATACAGGTTGGGAATACCTGTTGAGGATCTGATAGCTGATCGTTTACCAGCAACAATGGAGCTCGTCCTGGTATCAGCATTTATGGCACTTGCTCTTGGAGTACCAATGGGGGTTTACACTGGGTTGAACCGAAACTCCTGGCTCAGTCGATTGTTCCTCACGATCTCATTGATTGGAATCTCCTTACCCACCTTTGTCATTGGAATCCTCCTCATTTTAATTTTTGGTGTTTGGCTTCAATGGCTTCCGACTTTTGGTAGAGCCGGGGTGGTAGACCTAGGATGGTGGACAACCAGTTTTCTGACCTTGGATGGTTGGCGCTCTTTGATCATGCCTTCGATCACTTTGGCATTATTTCAATTGACTCTGATCATGCGCTTGATTCGAGCCGAAATGTTGGAGGTCCTCCGTACTGACTACATCAAGTTTGCGAGAGCTCGTGGACTGAGAAACCGAGCGGTTCATTTCCGACATGCCCTCAAAAACACACTGGTGCCAGTGATCACCATCACAGGCTTGCAAATCGGGTCTCTACTGGCCTTTTCAATCATCACAGAAACTGTCTTTCAGTGGCCTGGAATGGGGCTTTTGATCCTTCAAGCAATCCAGTTTGTTGATATCCCAGTCATGTCGAGTTACCTGGTGTTAATTGCCTTTCTGTTTGTGTTGATCAACCTTGTTGTCGACCTTCTCTATTTCATTGTCGATCCCCGCTTGCGCCTGGATTCATTGAGTCGGGGGGCGCATTGAATTCGCAACATGATCTCCTGGAGGTAAACCAAGGTCTGATCGCTCGGCTGATTGATTCTTTTAAGCGTGCGCAAGACAGTGATCTCTATTACAGCTTCCGACGTTCCCCTGTCATTGTGTCAGCATTCATCATCACGATGATCATGTTTTTGGCTGCCTTCCTGGCCCCATGGATTGCTCCCCATCAAACTTTGGATCTGAAAACACTTGATTTGATGAATGCCTATCTGCCACCTGCCTGGGAGCCGAACTCAGATCCGAATTTTCTATTGGGAACAGATGATCAAGGAAGAGACATTCTCTCTGGAATGATGTTTGGTCTGAGAATTTCGCTCGGAGTTGGCTTTGCCTCTGTTATTGTATCCGCGATTGTGGGAACGTTACTGGGCCTATTGAGTGGCTACTTGGGTGGTCGGCTCGATAGTTTCATCATGCGCGTTGCCGACGTACAACTGACCTTCCCAGCGATTCTGATTGCCTTACTGATCGATGGAATTGTCGGCAGTCTACTCCCCAAGGCTGCTTACAACGAACTTAAACTCTATGTACTTGTACTGGCGATTGCGGCATCTCAATGGGTAAATTTTGCAAGGACCGTCAGGGGTTCCACCTTGGTTGAGAAAAATAAGGAATATGTCCAAGCTGCCAAGGTGATTGGAGTGCATCCCTTCTGGATCATGGTTCGGCATGTTCTTCCCAATGTGATCAGTCCAGTACTCGTGATTGCTACTCTCAGTCTCGCCCTGGCCATTCTTACTGAAGCAACATTGTCTTTTTTGGGTGTGGGAGTACCCCCAACAAGTCCGTCATTGGGAACACTGATTCGTATTGGTCAGCAGTACCTTTTCTCAGGAGAGTGGTGGATGACAATTTTTCCAAGCTCAGCTTTGGTAATTCTTGTGCTGGCGGTCAATCTTCTGGGCGATTGGTTGCGTGATGCCCTTAATCCAAAGCTACGTTGATGACTACTCCTGCTGAAAGCAACCTGCTCGAGGTACAAAATCTCCGTGTTGATTTCCCCACACGTCGGGGGACTCTGATCGCTGTCGATGATGTCAGCTTTGAGATCAAAGCAGGGGAAGTCTTGGGGGTTGTTGGAGAGTCTGGTGCCGGAAAATCTCTGACCGGTGCTGCTATCATCGGATTGCTTGAACCGCCAGGTCGAATCTCTGGAGGAGAAGTTCGCCTTGCTGGAAAACGCATTGACAATCTTGCACAGGAGCAGATCCGGCAGATTCGAGGTAGAGAAATTGGGATGGTTTTTCAGGATCCACTGACCAGTCTCAATCCCTTGTTTCGGGTTGGAGAACAATTGATCGAGACCCTGCAAACTCATGCCGATCTAGACGAAAAATCTGCTCGCAAACAAGCGATCGACTGGCTTGCAGAAGTAGGGATTCCCTCTCCTGAAGTACGGATTGACCAATATCCTCACCAATTTTCTGGTGGCATGCGCCAAAGGGTTGTCATTGCATTGGCCCTTTGCGCAAATCCCAAATTAATCATCGCCGACGAACCCACTACTGCACTCGATGTATCGATCCAAGCACAAATCATCAGTCTATTAAAACGGCTCTGCCGTGAGCATGGAACTGCTGTGATGCTAATCACTCACGACATGGGGGTAATTGCTGAAACTGCTGATCGAGTAGCGGTTATGTACGCAGGGAGATTGGTCGAAATTGGTGAGGCCCGCAAGGTCATTCAAAATGCAAAACATCCCTACACTCTTGGACTGATGGGTTCGATTCCAACCATTGGGGACACGGAAGAGGAATTACGGCAGATTCAGGGATCCATGCCACGGCTTGCAGAAATTCCTGAAGGATGTGCCTTCAATCCAAGGTGTCCAAACGTGAGTGATCGCTGCAGAAAGCATCGACCTGAGCTGCAATCAGTTGATGAATCCAGTGTCGCCTGCTGGCTTTTTGAGGATGCAGCAGTTCCTTCGGAGCTCTCGTAATGAGTAAGAATCAAGCACCCATGCTGGAAGTGCGAGGTCTTACCAAGCACTTCGATGTATCACCTCCACTGCTGAATCGTTTGCTGAATGGGACTGGGAAGATCAGTCTCAAAGCTGTTGAAAATGTTGATTTCAAGATACCAACGGGAAAAACATTCGGCTTGGTTGGAGAATCTGGTTGTGGGAAATCAACTGTCGCTCGTCTGGTCGTTAGACTTTATGAACCGACAGCTGGTTCTGTCAACCTGGAAGGAGTTGATCTTGGTGGGCTGAATTCGCGAGAGGCCATGGAACCAATGCGTCGTAAGATGCAGATGATTTTCCAAGATCCTTACGCCAGCCTTAATCCTCGCTGGCGGGTTGCAGAAATCATTGCTGAGCCAATTCGAACACATCGATTATTGAGCGATGAAAAAGAAATTCAAAAAAGAGTAGCCGAGCTGCTCATGCAGGTCAGTCTTTCGCCTGCCGATGGCTTAAAATTCC
>CAJXNF010000314.1 GCA_913056375.1 uncultured Pseudomonadota bacterium
ACAAGCAGCAGGAATTCGGGTGGTCATGATTACAGGTGATGCCAAGAATACCGCGCGCGCAATAGCTAAAGAGATGGGAATTATCCAAGGGGATAATCCTGTTGTGACAACCTCCACAGAACTTGGAGAGATGTCTGATTCTCAGGTTCGTGACATGCTGCCTAACCTATGTGTAGTGGCGAGAGCACTACCCACCGATAAAAGTCGTCTTGTAAAAGCTGCCAAAGAACGAAATTGGGTTGTCGGAATGACGGGAGACGGCGTTAATGACGCACCCGCCGTAAAAAATGCGGATGTTGGGTTTGCCATGGGCAGTGGTACTGAAATGACAAAGGAGTCCAGTGATATTGTCATTTTGGATGATAATTTCTCATCACTGACTCGTGCTGTTCTTTATGGTAGGACTTTGCTCAAATCTATTCGAAAGTTTCTGATCTTCCAACTTTCGGTGAACGTTGCAGCGATCCTAGTGGCTTTCTTTGGTCCTTTCTTTGGCGTGGACCTGCCGCTAACTATGACTCAGATGCTCTGGATTAACCTTGTCATGGATACCCTTGCTGCCATTGCCTTTGCTGGAGAAGCTGCGCTGAGCCGCTACATGAAGGAGCCACCCATCCCCAAAAATGCTCCACTGATCACTCCAGATATGTGGTCTGCCATTTTTACAAATGGAATTGCAATGGCAATTCTTAGCCTGTTTTTCCTCACTAGTGATGGGCTAGGTAGCTTTTTTGCCTGTGATGAAAGCCGCTGTGGATTACCAACTGATCCTGGCTACAATCCAGATGCAGTGCTTTTGACAGCATTTTTTGCGTTCTTTGTTTTCATCAACAATTTCAATAAATTTAATTCACGTACAGAGGGTACAGACCTGTTTGAGCATATAGGTGAGAACAAGAATTTCTTACGGGTCGTTGGCTTGATCTTCTTCCTCCAGATCCTCTTCACTTACTTGGGGGGTGAGGTTTTAAGAACGGTTGGGTTGGGCTTTGGTGAGTGGCTGATGGTTCTTATTTTGGCAGCCTTGATCATTCCAGTAGACCAGATTCGTAAAAGAATTCGGGATCGGATTATGGAGGCAATTGAAGCAAAAGGGCGCCAAGGTCACCGAGAAGGAATGCTGCGTGGCCAAGAACATGAGCGAGTTGAAATTGCCCGTAGGCTAGTCAATAGTGAATCCGGTATGAACATTGACGTTGTTGCCGCAGCAACGAAGATGAAACCTGAAGAAGTAGAGAGATTAAAAGCCTAGGCTTAGAAGTAGCTCCTACTCCGGCCTAGTGCATGCCAGGCCGGAGAGCTTGCCAAAGCAAGCTGACGTTTTTAATAATGTATTCCCACCGCTGATTCATCTTCCGTTACTAGAATCCCCACTTTATCTTTAGAGACAGAGTTTTTCTGATTATGCGTTCAGACAATAAGGCATCATTGTTTACTCCAGTGCTATTGTCTGGTTGCGTCATTCTAATGGTGGGTTTTGCAATCAGGGCCAGCTTTGGGGTTTTTCAGGTCCCTATTGGCAGCGAGTTCCTTTGGCCTCGTTCAGAGTTTTCTCTGGCAATTGCTATTCAGAATCTTGCTTGGGGAATTGGACAACCACTCTTTAGTATCATTGCAGAGAAGTGGGGAGACCGAAAAGCAATTGTGCTTGGGGCCCTTGTATATGCTCTGGGATTAGTTTTGAGTAGCTATGCCATCACTCCAGAAGCGCTTCAAATACTAGAAATTTTAGTTGGTTTTGGAATCGCTGGGACAGGTTTTGGGGTGATCTTGGCTGTCGTTGGGAGAAGTACGAGTCCGGAGAATCGTTCCCTAGCATTGGGAATTGCCACAGCAGCTGGCTCAGCTGGACAGATTGTTGGTCCTCCAACCGCGAGTTGGTTGCTTGGGGAAATGCCATGGTCCGAAGTTTTTCTCGTTTTTGCAGTCTCGATTCTTTTGGTATTAGTTGTTCTCCCTTTTTTGCGATCAACCAATTTTGCAACTCGGCGAGAGTTGGAGGAGAGTCTAGGAGAAGTTTGTGGCAGGGCTTTCAAGGATCCCAGCTACATCATGATTTTCTTGGGATTTTTTTCATGTGGCTTTCAACTGGCTTTCATCACCGCACATTTTCCAGCTTTGGTGGAGGAAATGTGTATGGGAATTCCACAGGATAGCCTTTTACGGAGCATTGGGGTCTCAACAACCTCAGCTTTAGGTGCATTTTCAATCGCTGTGATTGGCATAGCAAATCTTTTGGGAACCATAGCCGCAGGGGCTCTGGGGAAATACTTTCCAAAGAAAAATTTGCTTTCATTGATCTATGTAGGCCGGACAATTGCGGCTGCAGCATTCATCATGATGCCAATTACGTCGAACTCTGTTCTATTGTTTTCAGCTGTGATGGGAGGCTTATGGTTAGCCACTGTTCCACTCACCTCAGGGTTGGTTGCCCATATTTACGGACTTAAGTATATGGGTACTTTATACGGATTGGTTTTTTTCTCTCACCAACTGGGTGGTTTTTCAGGGGTATGGCTAGGCGGTCTGTTCTATGATGAATTCGGATCTTACGATCTAGTTTGGTGGGTTGGCGTAGGGGTTGGGGCTTTCTCTGCGATCATTCATCTTCCAGTGAAAGAGCAACCGTTGCTCAATAGAAGGGCAGTGGGATATTAAAACGAATTACGAGAAGCTTTTTAAAGGCAGGAGAAGCTGCGAAAGCGGGGTAATAGAACTGATTGTCTTTTGTGAGGAAGGCATGGCGCGCCCGGGAGGATTCGAACCCCCGACCCTTTGATCCGAAGTCAAATGCTCTATCCAGCTGAGCTACAGGCGCCCATGGGGCGAGAGATGGGACTTGAACCCACGACCACTGGAATCACAATCCAGCGCTCTACCAGCTGAGCTACTCCCGCCATCAGCAAAGCAGATAAAAATACTTTGATTGCTGTCACTTGTCAACTTTGATTAAGGATTCTATTTGGAGGATTTAGCAAAAGATTTTTTGGAACTGAATGAGTTGAACAAGTTCTATTTGGAGGGTGGTGAGAAGCGAGAAGTTCTTCTAAATGTAAGTCTTAAAATTCAAGAGGGGCAGATCGTGGCTTTGTTGGGAAGAAGTGGTTCTGGCAAATCTACTTTGCTCAACTTACTGGCCGGAATCGATGAGCCGTCCTCAGGGAGTATCAGGATATCAGAAACGATGTTGAATGAATTGGACGAGCATCAAAGAACTTTATTTCGTAGAAAAAATATTGGATTCGTTTTTCAGTCTTTCAATTTAATTCCTACATTGACCGTTGAAGAAAATTTATTGCTCCCAATGGAATTAAATGGAGAATCTGCAAAAACTGCCAAAGCTAGAGTCACTGAGCTGATGCAGGAGCTGGGTTTGGGAGATCGTTTGGAAAGCTTCCCGGATCGACTTTCTGGTGGGGAACAACAGAGGGTAGCGATTGCCAGAGCACTGATTCACGACCCAAATTTAGTGTTGGCTGATGAGCCCACTGGCAATCTAGATCGACAAACTGGAGAACAAGCGTTGCGTTTATTTCGGGAACTCATTCGGAAAGCAGGCAAAACTATGATCGTAGCCACCCACAGCAGTGATGTGTTGGGAATAGCTGATAGGGTGATTTCTTTGGAAGAAGGAAAGCTCATTGAAAATGAAGCCTTCAATAAAAATACCGAATTTCCTGACCTTGAAGAGGTATTCAAGATCATACCTGAACTTAAACTTGAGAACATGGATGCTAAACCTGAGATCAAAGAAACTGATCAAGAGATTCGTGACACTACTGAGTCAGAAATGATTGAATTAACAACAAACGTTTACGAAGAAACTACTACTGAAATGGACGATGAAGCAACCACTACTAATCCAATATTTAGCTCTGAAGAGATCTACTTCTACAATATTTTCGATTTTAATTTGTGAAAAAAATATTGAAAATCACTTCTTCATATAAAGTCCAACTTGCTGCTTGAATAAATCCTCCTTCAACCTGTGCTTTTATACCATCTTCATAAGCAATTTCTCCAGCATCCACAGGGCTGACCAGCTTGCAAAAAAATTTGGTTGCATCTGAAGTTTCCAAAATTGAGAATGGAGGAATTGGCGCGGAAAATTGCTCTGGAACAGACACTTTCTCTATGGAGGCCATGGCAGTTTTGATGGTATGAA
>CAJXNF010000315.1 GCA_913056375.1 uncultured Pseudomonadota bacterium
AAAAACCTGTGACGGTCACTGATTATTCAAACCAGAGTCGACTACTCAATGAAAATATTGACAAAATGCAAGAGTGGCTTGTCTACTACCAACACTACAATCCCAAGTTGTTTGATGACTTGGACTGTAATCGATAATTTTTTGGAAAAGTTCTGGAAGGCAGTCAGGACTGGAATCTCGTTACAGTTGTCCATGCCCAAAGAAATATCCACTTCTCAGGACAAACTTCTACGATGACACTCCTTCCCCACAACCCAGAAAACTCAGACTAATGAAAAGGCTTGCCAGTAATTTTTTAGTAATTTCAAAGAACACCTTCAGCGCAAGATAGCAGTACTATCTTCCACAAAAGAAGCTCTCTATGTAGACATCAAAAAGCGTTTCCCCCGGCACTATCCTAAAAAAGGACAGTACCGGGAAAATGATCCGAATCAGGCGGATAGTAAATTGATTACATTGCGAGCATTCTGGTTAGCGTGCGCAAGCACAGACATAGACGACTGAGTCAGAATCTGGTTGCGTGTGAACGCTGCCATCTCTTGTGCCATATCAGCATCACGAATCACAGATTCTGAAGCTACCATATTCTCTACAGCTATCCGAAGAGTGCTGATATTTGACTCTAAGGTATTCTTTTGTAGAGCACCAAGTTCTCCACGAGTCGAGGTTGTATCATTGATTGCTTTATCAATGATTTTAATAGCGTCTTGTGCTCCTTGGAAATTTTGTAGATCGATATCCTCTAACGAAAGGAAATTACTTTTATTAGCGACACCTGTTCCCAATGAGCTAGCCTTCATATCTCGGAGAGATACAGAAACTGTTTGGCCTGCGTTTGAACCAGTTTGGAAGATCAATGAATTTTGCAGAACAGTAACAGTCCCTGCTTCTTCAGAAGCTTCTTCCCCTGTATAACGAACCTTTAGGCCTTCCGTATTTTGGTTACCACTGCGGCCAGCCAGGATTTGACCATCACCAATCGCTTCTTCTCCATTGATTGTTCCGGATACATCTTGACCGGGTGCTGCCTGATCGGTTACGTTTGCCCGAGTTGACAGAACACCCGGAGTTGAACTGGAGACTGAGAACGTATTTTTACTACCATACTCAATGTGTCGTAAACGCAAAACACCGTCATCAAAGCTTTCATCAAGGACTTCTACTTTGAGATTAGCATCACGTATTTGACGTTTCAGTTCGTTGATTGTGCTTTCGACTGTATCACCTTCTTTAGTACTGAATTGGATAGTACGACCATTTTCAGTTACAGTCAGACTCTCACCAGCATTAATGATGTCTTGATCTAATGCTGTACCACCTTCCATTTGAGCTCTTGTTGCAGCTTGTGTAATTGCTACTTCATAGCCTTTAGTCGGCGAAGTTTTTGTGTTTGGACTAGCAGCAACGAACTGTAAACCTGCACCGTTCGCAACGCCGTTAGCGCCACGGCTTCCATCCAATAGCTGTTTGTCACCAAACTGAGTATTCGTTGCAATTCGATTGATTGATTTGACTGAATTTGCAAATTCAGACTGATCAGCAGCCACCATTCTCTCGTCATTCACACCAACGTTGGATGCGTGCACTGCTAATTGTCGCATGTTGGTCAAAAGACGATTAACTTCGCTGAGTGCACCCTCAGCAGTTTGCACCATAGAAACCCCATTTTCTGAGTTCTCGACAGCTTGCTTCAGACCACTGATTTGTGACCGCATGATCTCAGAAACAACTAGGTTAGCTGGACCATCAGCAGCTGTGTTAATTCGCATCCCAGAAGAGAGACGCTCCAGATTTTTTACAGAATCAGCGTTTACTTTCTGTACGTTACGATGAGCATTCAGAGCAGCAATGTTGGTGTTTACGCGAAGTGACATAATACCCTCCTTAGTATAGGAAAAATCAGATTAATTTAAATTATTTCGATCATCCATGATCTGCAGAATCCGGTTTGAACACATCCATGTGTCACAAATGGACTCCTATTCACCGCCTTCCCCTGGCAGTGATTTCAAAGGCAACAGATGGCAGAACTACTCTCAGCAATTCTGCACAAAACTGTTTTCAGAATAAAACAATCTAAAATACTTTAGTAATCTAGATTGCTTGCAATTCGCCGACGTCTGCACAGAAAATTCAGCAGTTTACAAGTCTACAAGACTGGCAAACTGGTGCACACTTTTCGGCGAGTTCATTACTGCCTATTACTTTGAACTAGCTTGGATCATCCGAAAATCAGAGATTGACATCTCAAATTTGGAATCCAGCCAGAATGCGGTCTATCCAAGATAGATTCAGATGTAGATGGATGGAATCAATCCACAGAATAAAACCAAATAAATTCAATTGGTTATTTATTCACTTGCGGACATCTTCCCCATCAACACTTTGTCATGGGTAGACCCAAGCTATGTAATAGACAGAAAAATTGGGTTTCAAAGAACAAACTTTCCCTTTTAAGAAGGGAATGATGAAAAAAGAATTTGCCCATCTCACTCAACAAACAGCTCGTGAGTGAGTTTGGTAATTCCAGAAGAAAGACTTCAGAAGTCCATCTTCCGCAACTGCCTTGGTTTATTTTACAGTTATGGCCCCAGATACCTGGAGAACTATGGATGAGCTTACCTAGAGTAAAATTTTAAGCATTTTTCTAGCTCATCCAATCTCCCAAGGGCATCTGACCCTTTTCCCATTATGCGTTCAGTAGTGCCAACACACTCCTTGGGTGGTTATTTGCCTGGGCCAGCATGGACACAGCAGACTGTTGAACAATCTGGTTTCGAGTAAAATCTGCCATTTCCTTGGCAAAATCTGCATCTCGAATTAAAGATTCTGAAGCAGTTACATTTTCAGCCGCAATTCGCAAATAACTCAGATTGCTTTCCAGAGTATGAGTTTGGAAAGCTCCAATGCTTGCACGAAATGAAGTTGTCTCATCAATTGCTTTGTCGATGAGACGTATTGCATCCTGAGCTCCTTGAAAACTTGTTAGATTCAGGTCTGCCAGGGATCGGTAGTTGCTCTCATTACTGATTCCGTTAGCCAGAGAGGTTGGCTTCATATCTCGAAGCGAAAGCATACTGGTTTGCTCTTCATTTGGTCCAATCTGGAAAATCAATGAATTCTGTGTGACCGTAACATTTCCAGCCACCTCACCGGGAGGAGCTAGCTCTCCTGCATAGCGGATAGTAAGCCCGGCAGTGTTAGAATTCCCATCTCTTCCCTTCAGAAGTTGCCCTTCACCGAGCGCTTCTTCCCCATTAATTTCCCCAGCCACATCACGACCATTATCTACATGGAATGGCACGTTCCCTGTTTCAGACAAAACACCTGCACTGGAACTCGCAACTGTGAACGTTGCACCACTGCCATAATCCTGATGTTGCACCGTGAGGAGACCATTTTCATCTCCGGATAGTTCCAGATTGAGCCCGGCATCCGTCGCCCGCCGCTGCAGATCATTGAACACCGTCTCCACCGTCATACTTTTGTCAGTCTGCATTTGCACAGTCCTGCCACCTTCCGTCAGGGTGAGCACTTCACCAGCATCAATCATTTCCTGAGTGAGGGCAGTTGTACCTGTTCTTGTCGCCTGCGATGCTGCCCGGCTGATAGTAACTTCATAACCTTGAGTCGGAGAACTTTTCGTGTCCTCTCCAGCAGCTACAAAGTAGAGCCCATTTCCTGTGGCAACTCCATTAGCTCCCTTGCTGCCATCCAATAAGGCTTTGGTTCCGAATTGGGTGTCTTTGGCAACTCTTTCAATCATCTCAATGGAATTACGCAGTTCGGCTTGGTCGGCTTCCATCATTTGTGGATCATTCACCCCAACGTTGGATGCGTGCACCGCTAATTGGCGCATATTGACCAACACTCGGTTGATTTCTGTCAACGCACCTTCAGTTGTTTGCGACAGAGATATGCTGACCTCACTGTTCTCAATTGCTTGATTCAAACTGGAAATCTGACTCCGCATTCTTTCAGAAACGACGAGAGAGGCAGGAGAATCCGCCGCACGATTGATCCTAAGACCGGAGGCCAAGCGCTCCATGTTTTTTTGTCCTGCTTCGTTAACTGTTAGCAAGCTGCGATGCGCTCTCATTGCAGGAATATTCGTATTAATGCGCGGAAGTGTCATAAATCCTTTTATTACTCAA
>CAJXNF010000316.1 GCA_913056375.1 uncultured Pseudomonadota bacterium
ATCTTGTAATTCCGGTAGCTAAGACAAAATCTTGTGGTGAATCTTGCTGTAGCATTAAATACATACCTTCAACATAATCTTTAGCATGTCCCCAATCTCGCTGTGCATCAAGATTTCCTAAATACATCTTTTGCTGTAATCCTAAAGCTATTCTACATGCAGCCCGGGTAATCTTCCTGGTTACAAATGTTTCTCCTCTAAGTGGAGATTCGTGATTAAAAAGAATTCCATTACTTGCAAATATTCCATACGCTTCCCGGTAATTCTTGGTGATCCAATAAGCATATAGCTTAGCCACTGCATAAGGACTACGAGGATAGAAAGGCGTGGTCTCTTTTTGTGGGATCTCTTGCACCAAGCCATACAACTCAGAGGTAGAAGCCTGATAAAAACGAGTCTTTTTCTCGAGGCCTAAAATACGAATTGCTTCAAGTATTCTTAGGGCGCCTAAGGCATCTGAGTTAGCGGTGTACTCAGGTTCCTCAAACGAAACTGCAACATGGGACTGGGCTGCTAGGTTATAGATTTCATCAGGCTGCACATGTTGGATGATCCTTGTCAGGGAACTGGAATCGGTGAGATCACCATGGTGCAAAATGAAGTGACGACCACTGGTGTGTGGGTCTTGGTAGAGATGATCAATTCGATTGGTGTTGAACAGAGAAGTACGGCGTTTAATGCCATGAACTTCATAACCTTTTTTTAACAAGAATTCTGCGAGATACGCCCCATCTTGCCCTGTCACCCCAGTGATCACAGCTTTTTTTCATTGGATGCTTCATAAAATTGTAAGAAATTTCACAGTATCATCGACCTATTTTGATGGAATACAAACATGCACTATTCTTCAAAGCAGTCTAGGCAAAAGTTGTACTATTGTTTTAGTCATCCGAGCAATAAATGGGCATTGGAGCTTAAGGTTTGTTTAGTTTATGGATGAGCAGTTTCAAAGAAACTTCCAACATCGTTTTTGATTTGCTGTAGCAAAGCGTTTTGCGATGGAGCCTGGCTAGATAGTGCCTCAGTCGGCAGTTGAGTGATTCGATTTGGGTGGTGAAGGTCTTTCCCGCGTAATGCTTGGCGTGTGGAATGAAATTCTCGTAGGACTTCAGCATGTCCGTGCCATAGCCCATCGTCGGCAGGTGCTTGATCTGCTGCCAAAGGACCTTACCCGTTTTGATCGTCCTTCTTCCACAGGCAAAGCCGAGGACCTTGCCAAAGATGGAGTCGACCGCTAGCCAGAGCCAACATTGAGATTTTTTTTAGCGATGAACGTACAGAGCTCATCGATTTCGATGAAGGAGCAGACTTCGGTCTGTGGTGGGCTTGCTGGGAGTGCTTCGGCAGCTTGAACCAACCAGCGAGAGACCGTCTTGTGATGGATCCCGAGAACTCGGCCGATCGCTCGCATCCCCATCCCTTCGAGATAGAGTTGACAGGCCTGTTGCTTGAGGGCTGGATCTTTGCCTCGTCGTAGTGTTTGAAAGATCCGTCGGCAGGCTTGGCAACGGTAGCGTTGGACACCCCGACTGGTGCCATAGCGAATAGAGTCAGGATGAGCGCAGTGAGGACATTGCATCGTTAGTTCTCCAAATCTCGGAGATTACTTCATTTGTATAAACGACGCAACTGCGCCAACCCCAAAATTGCAAACCCAAGTTGCAAATGGCAGCTTAATGAGTTTAATTTTTTTGTTTTTTCAAGCAATCAAGATCGGGGCATCACTTTGGTTGACTGCTTTGGCAGGCTGGTGGATCTTAGCCAAATTGTCGTTCTTGCAGAAAAAGAATTTCCGAGGGTTTTGGGGAATCGTGCAGTCTCTTAGAAACCGCACGAATGTTTGGGGGAGTCGTGCTTGCAGTAAAACACACCAGCGTCAGTTTGGTGCAGAGATTTTTTAGACGGATGTTGATTCAGAAAATCATTTCGTCTAGGTGCTTTGCAAAGTAAATCTACTCCACCAACCGGCGTTCAATTCGGCTCTTGGATACTAGACAGAGCATGTAGAGGATGATTCCGTAAAACAGCGTGATCAGCGAAATCGCGACAGCTGGGAAGAGACTATCCTGATTGAGAACGCTATCCATCTCACGAAGCATCAGGATCGCTCCCACAAAGGTTCCCAGAATTCCCCAGATCAAGGAGAGGTTCCCAAGGTCTCGCAAACACAACTTGGTGGGTTCCAATTGGCTTTTGTCGATATTCTTGACACTGCCCAGCAGAGCTTTCCAGCTATTACCATAGCTCTTCCAGCCATGCACCGAAATGGCGTAGTAGATGGTGGGCAAGACAACAATGATCAGCGAAGGAATATCGAGGACATACTGGATTTTTTCTGGCATCAGTGCCAAGCGCATGAAATCAAACGTACAGGCAATGAAGATCAGCGCGAATCCAAGCAAATGAGCGATTACCATCATCTTTTCCCCCTTGATGAAATAGTTGTGGAGGCTGCTTATTGCTCCTGCACTACGGGACCCGAGACGGGGTCTGTTACTCCAAGTTCAGGGCTGATCTCCTCCAACATGTGCCGGACACTATCCAGAAAGCCGATCATCGCAGGACGTGCATTGACCAAAGATTCCTGGTTGTCCCACTCGCCTACAGAACAATAGGTGAATTCACCTGTTTGAATCAACCTACCCATCTGGTATCCGGACGGTCTTTCGAACGCAGCAAATTTGCTGACGATCACATCTTTAAATTCCGGTTTCACGCGAAACCGGACGACATTCATATATTTCGACAACGTTTGCTCCTAAATGCAGGGACATCAAAGCCCATTGACATATTCTGTAAATCCAGCTCCCAACCCACCAAACATTTCCTTACCCTCTGGGCTCATGTTTCCAAGAATATGGAAAGGCTGAATCTCCATACACTCCGCTAGTCGAGGCAATAGAAACCCCGCATTGTGAACATGGGCAATCGCTCCATCACAATCAACGAAACGCTCGAGAACAAAAACCGAAGTTTTGTCAGCATTGATCCAGAATTCATATTTGAGAACTTTCTCTTCCTTTTTGGTGACATGTACGAACTCTTCTAAAAGCTCATAGAGGTCCTCCAGTTTCCCAGGTTTGATCATTCCCTCAAATGTCCAACAAACTTCGTTATTCATACTTCCTTTCTGACATGACTGGACAAAGCTAAACAGTTGATTGAAAGATAAAATTATTTATTAGGCGCCTGATATCCACTAGACACATCACGCGCCATTGTGCAGGCCTTGACCCAGTCTTCAATAGACAATAGCTGGATCGTATTGATTCTTGAACATCCACCAGAAGCCGCTACTTGAGCCGCAATTGCTGCAGCTGCAACATCATCTGGAAGCTCACAAATCATAATCGCGTCATCTTCCCCAAAAGCCATCAGGAAGTGAAGCATCTTTCCACCAAAGGTTTCACAGGCCTTGGCGATCATTCCCGATCGGTCAGTTGGGTTCTCCACCATCGCCTTGATGGATGCTGAGGTGTAGGTTGCTTTGTACATGTAGAGTGACATCATTCCCCCAAGTTTATTGTGATCAAATCACCCCGATTGACACTGAGGCCGACCGAGGATTCCATTACTGGTTAGTTCTTCCCGTAAGTCTTTGCAGTTTCTGGATGGAATTCATAGCATTCCCAATTTTCTTCACCAATCACACGGGCGTTGTGGCCTGGCTCAATCACATAAGCCTCTCCCGGACCAATCTCCATTGCACTGCCATCCACATTACTCACTGATAATCGTCCAGCTACGCACAGTCCAATATGTCGCTTTTGGCAAGAGTCGGTACCCACTTTGGGTTTGACACATTCTGACCATACCCAACCCGGCTCTGCAATCTGCTTCAAGATGAAGACACCATCTCCAAGATCAACCATCGTATTTGACATTTTGGGTATCGATGTGTCTGGGTTGTCGAACGTCTTTTTCAAGTTTGTTGAAAATTCTCAAGCGGCAAACATTTGTCGAATAGAGTTTGGGTTTGCATGAGACAAATTAAGTTAGGAAATCCCACTGTGGGTCTTAGAGCAGCGTGTTGCCTCAGGTCATCGTAAAACGGGCTCACTTCCGAACAAACTGTTTGTATAGTACTTTCCACAAAAAGTCCCTAAGGATTTCGTTTCTTCCAGCTCTACTGTAGTATCTTC
>CAJXNF010000317.1 GCA_913056375.1 uncultured Pseudomonadota bacterium
CTCTGGCAGCAAATAGCGTTGGTGTTAGCCTATCTAGGCATTGCAGATGCTCACTGTTCATGAACATAAAGATTGCTACCAGCATTATTGAGATTGGATGTCATTCCACTACCCATTTGCCCAAGTCCTATAAAGCCGATTTTTGGGTGAGTCACTTCAAGCGCCCTAACTTATTAGATTCGTTGGGATGATGGGGGTCAAAGCACCATAAAGAATACCTACTGTCATAGAAGTCAGCCCTCTAGTCATTGATCAACACATAGCGCCCAAGTGCCTTGCCTTCCCGTAGCTCCTGGATTGCTTGAGGGGCCTCTCTCAGGGGTCTCCTAACCAGTGGCACAGGTTTTACCTTTCCTTCTCGAATGAGCTGTAGTAGCTCGACAAGATCTTGTTGCGTTCCTACGTAGGATCCAAGAATGTTGTTCACCTTGAGAGGAAACAAGGAAGTAGAGAGTTGTGCAGCGCCTCCGTACAAGCCGACCAACACCAAACTGGCTCCCTTAGCCATGACACCAAAGGCAAACTCCACGGTTGCTGGGGCTCCCACAAAATCAATGGCTGCATTCGGTCCACCATTGGTCAGTGAAATCAACTCTTCTCTTGCAGAGGGATCAGAGTTGTCCAGGACCACATCGGCACCAGCTTCAAGTGCTGCCGCTCGTTTGGCCGGATCAATCTCAGCCACAATGATCTTGGCTTTGACGACTGCCTTAGCCATTCCAATTCCAGCAAGACCAACTCCACCGGCACCGACAATCAGGAGGGATTCATCAGAACGGAGATGTCTTACTTTCTTCAAGGCGCTGTAAGCCGTGATTCCAGAGCAGGCTGCCGTGGCGGCAACAGCTTCGTCGACACCTTCATACGGAACTAGGTACTTTGGATGAGGCACGATCAGGTATTCCGCATAACCACCATTCCTGCGGGTTCCGATTGTAATTGGGTTCATACAGATCAACTCCTGATCCCGCTTACAGACATCACATTGACCACATCCAATCCACGGATAAGCGATCCGTTTCTCACCAATGGATACTCCTGTTGCTCCCGGGCCCAACCCAGCAACCTCTCCCAGCGGCTCATGTCCTAAGGTGAAGGGTAGCTTCAACCCACGATCTTCCAGGGTCACTTTTTTACCCCCGCCCAGGTCAAAGAACCCATCCCAGATGTGAATATCCGAGTGGCAAACCCCACAAGCAGTGACCTTCAGCAGCACCTCGGTGCCCTTTGGTTTGGGAATCTCCACTTCTCTTTCTTCAAGGGGCTGACCCCACTGGGTGATTTGGTAGGCTTTCATGTGCGATCTCCGGTAGATGATGTGGAAACTTCCTTGATTGCTTGGGTCTTGATCTCATGCTCCTGATTACACGTGTAGGAGCATTCAAGTTAGTTGGGACTCGGCTGAGATTCAGGCAACTGCTGTGGGAGCATCAACACCGCAAGCAAAATGACCAAGGCCGATGCAGCGAGGATGTAGAACAGCATATCAAAGCCCCAGTTGTGGTGCACCCAGGCAATCAGGGGTACCACTGTTGCCCAGACGATGAAACTCACGATGTAACGCGCTCCATAAACAGATGCCCGTAGCTCCGACTTAGCCATTTTACCAATCATGTAGTCATTGATCGGAATCTGCCCAAAAGCCCCCAACATGAAGCCAACTGAGACGGCGAGAGCGCCCAGATCCACTAACCCAGGCATCAAGCTAAAGAAGATAACTTGAACGCAGGCAACTCCAATAAAAACTTTTCGCGGACCATGGGTGTCCAGCATCTTCCCCACGACAAGCTGTGAAAAGGAAGCCACCGCAAAGACCATGAAGGTCAGCCAACCAAGCATCGTGGCGGTGGAGGCAATTCCTCCGAGCCGTTCTTCAAAGACCTTGGGAAGCGCGAAGGTGGTCCCTTGAAAGACAATCCCCGCAACAGCAGTGGTGAAGAAGATGATCCCAGTCACCCGAATCAGCATCGCTCTCCACTCATCGGAACTGATTTGCTGTGTGTTCTTTGATGAGGGCTTGTTCACGGAAGCGGTCACCGCATTCTTCAAGGGTAATCTATCCCAATAGCTGAAGAGATAGAGCAGCCCAAACAAGAGAGAAATCAGCCCCGGTAGCCAAAAGGCGGTGCGCCAGCCTGTCTGGTCAATCAGAAAACCTGTAAGGAGTGCCGCACAGCCAACTCCCATATTGCCCCAGACCCCATTGAAGGCGATGTCCCGTCCCATTTGCTGCCCCCCACGGGCGATCATTGCCAAGCCCACAGGATGATAAATAGCGGCAAACATTCCAATGACAAACAGGCCAATTGCCATCTGAGTTGGATTCTGAACAAAGGAGGTACCAATTGCAGCCAGCCCAATTCCCACAAAAAACACTCCCATCACTCCTTCTCGACTCCAACGGTCTGCCAGCCAGCCTGCGGGTAAGGAAAATACACCGAAAGCAATCAGCCCCGGAGTTGCGTAGGGAATCAGTTCGGAATACCCCAACTCCCACTCCTTGGTGAGCGCCAGCGCAGCCACAGTCGCGAAGATCAACATGAAGAGATGATCCAGAAAGTGCCCCACGTTGAGAAAGAAGAAGTGCTTACGGTCTTCCATGGTTGATGAATCAGGCGAAAGATAGATCGGTGGCTGCTGGCTTACAAGGACTGCTCAATCCAGCAGTGATGCTGAATACAGTTAGTTCATTTTTTCAAAAAAAGCATTAGGCATCTTTTGACAGAAAATAGTAGAGAAGCAATGCATATGGCTTTCTAACTTCCTTTTTGGGGAAGCACGGATTAGAGAACCATTCTGATCAACAGTACCTTTGATTTCACAGAGCAAGTTGCGAGAAGAACCTTGCCTGAAATTCAGTTCAAACCATCTCTGCAGAATCAATATTTTTGAGGGAGTCAAAGTGCTGAATTCAAGAAAATGGCTGGATTCGCAAATGCTCTGTAGGTTTTTGAAAGCTCAAGATATGCTGGAACCGTTTGGTGTTTGATCCGTAACCTATCATTCTGCGCATCCAAAGAGGTTCCTATGCTAGAAGCTGCCATTGCATTTGTGACGGAGTACGCAATTTCCGTAGTGGTTGGTGTGATCATTATCGCCTTCTTCATTGCCAAGGTCCGAGTCCGCAAGAGCGAATATCACCAGGGTCGGTTAGAATAATTTTTTCAAAGAGGAACACTATGCGAAAAAAAGAAGATCGAAGAGTTGAAGACGTGCCGGTGGAGGAAGATCGTCGGGTCATGGAGCGCAGGTCTCCAGAAAACAGAAAGAAACCGCACTTCAAACGCAAGGGCAAGGGACCAGACCGTCGAGTTCAGGAAGTTCCCGTAGAAAATGATCGACGTGTAGGTGCCCGCAGACACTGCGAGGCAGAACCCACAAAGCCAGCGGCAGAGTGAACTATTGGACCGATTCTATGATGTCCCAGAACCAGGAAAAGTGAGTGGAAAGAAAATTTAGTTGGTACTGTGAACCTCCCGAGTGGTCCCACACTCCGGAACGATTGTCTGTAGTGACAGGACTCAAAACTGACTTTTGGCAATCCACCTTCTATGGATTTCAGCGAGACAACGGGCATTTCTACCAGACGGAGGTGGAGGGAGATTTCTCAGCAGAGGTGTTGATCCATGGCTATTACGAGGAGCTATATGATCAGGCTGGCTTGATGCTGCGTGTCGATGCTCACAACTGGATCAAGACGGGGATTGAATTCACCGATGGGATCCAGCACTTCAGCACAGTGATCACGCGAGATGGTTTTTCGGATTGGTCGGTCATTCCTTTGGGAGTGCGGGTTGAACCCATTCGATTGCGGCTGACTCGCCACTCGGAAGCTCTCAGGATCCAATATCACCAAGAGGGCCACTGGCAAATGGCGAGATTGGGGTACCTCTCAATGCCGTCATCCGTGATGGTTGGTCCGACTTGTTGCTCTCCAGAGCGAGCCGCACTCAAGGTAGACTTTGATAATCTGGTGATTGGCCCACCGATTGACCGAGCGCTGCATGAGGGGTGAATTTTACCAGAGTTAAGCTGCATTAAGCCTAGTCGTAAGCATTCAAAAAAAAGACTATCTGAAGAGACTTAAAGCTGAAGCTAGCGGGGAATGAGAAAGGTGGTTTGAACTATGGGGAGAAGCT
>CAJXNF010000318.1 GCA_913056375.1 uncultured Pseudomonadota bacterium
ATTGTTAAGCATCATGATCTGAGGATTGGCAAGAATATCAACATCTTGATCTTGTTGAGTGGCCCTGATGAAGGCCCCAAAACTGAAATATTGTTGACCACCAAATTCGATTTCTCCACCGACAATACCAAAAGCCGCATTTTGACCAGCTGCTGTAGCTGTGGTTGCGTTAAAGGGAGATGTCCCTGGGAATCCTCCCGTGCTGATTCGACCATCATCTTCACCAGCAACACGCCAATTTATGCCCAAGTCAAGACTCTTGGTCAGAGTAATTTCCATCAGCATCGCTTCCACATATACCTGCAGGCGTGGAACATCTAATCTTGAAATGATTTCTTCAAGTGTAGGGAGCGTTTCGGGTGGAGCAAATATCAATAGTGAGTTGGTCGCTTCATCTGAGGTGATCGATATTTCTCCACTGTCTCCAACAGATTGACTTGGTTGATCGTCAGCGGTTTCTTTATTTTTGGCTTCAGCTTGGTTAGAAATTTCACGGATTCTACCTGTCAGTTCCAAAAGTAATGGGGCCATATCCTTTGCTACTGCGTGCTTTAACGCGTACAAACGAAAGTTACTTTGAGCTCTGTCTTCTTCCTGGAAGACATCTAGTAAACCAAGCAGGCTTTTGAGCTGGGAAAGTTTTTTCTGATCAGTAATGACAATTAGGGCGTTTAATCGGGGTTCTGGAATGATTTTGAATGAATCAGATGCTTGATTCTTTTTTTCGCCTTCTTTTTCAACAACCTTGATTTCTGAGAAAACATTTGTCAGCAGGGCTGACATTGTCTCAGCACGAGTGAATTTGAGGGGTACTAATTCGTATACGACATCTCCTGCTGCCTGTTGAGGAATATCAAGGCGCTCAGCAAGTTCTATAATACGGTCAGTCGTGAATCCATCTGCAAGAATGATAAGAGCATTCAGTCTTGTTTCTGGAATGATTTTAACAGGACTTGATTTCGCAGTTTCCCCCTTATCCTGCCCCTGAACAATCTGATCGGTGAAAATTGAAGCCAAGAGTTGTCCAAGTGGTCCTGCCTCAGCATAACTTACTGGGTGTATCGTTATTTCAACTCCCCGCTCTCTCTCCACATCCAACTGCTCTATTAAACTTACCGCGCTGCCAGTACTGATAGCGCTTGCAAGGATCACTACAGCATTCATTGGCTCAAAAGGGACGAGCTGGACTGAGGCTGTTTTCGGGAAAACAGTCTGGAGTAAACCTATCACTTCCTGAGGCTTAAGATATCGAAGCCGCTGAATAGTCATTTGTTTGCCTTCAACAGGCACATCAATCTTTTCTAGAAAACTGACCAACTCATCTGTCACTGGCTTATTCGCAACAATGAATAGGGCGTTCATTCGCTCTTCAATCACCAGTTTGAATGTGATTGCTTTCCCGCTACGTTGCAAATTAGCATAAAGGTCTGTGACAGTTTTATGTAATTCTTTGATGTCACTATGTTTTGGTGTAAAAAGTGTGACTGCCTGTCCAACACCTTCTGGCTCTGGAACGTCCAACATTTCTATGATTTCTTCGATCCGTTCCACGTTTGCAGCATTGTCTAGGACGATCAGCATCTCTAAAGGTTCATAAAGTAGCATTGCTCCAGCTTTAGAGAAGATCGGTTGCAGAGTCGCCTGAATTCTCTTCAAATCAGCATGTTTGAAGCTGATCAGGCGCATCACAAATTCTTGCTCCGTGTCTAGGGGGACTTCCTGTGAGATGTTAAGTCTGAGAAATCTAGCCTCAGCAGCAGGAAGAATTTCTACGACGTTACTATTGGCTCTGGGTACTAGGGCAAGCCCTTGGGTCTGAAGAATCTTCTCGAAGAAATACAGCGCGTCTTTGGCAGATACTTTTAGATTCGGAGGAGCCGTGATCGACATCTGACCACGCAGATTTTTCTCTTCGTAGAGAAAAACCGTGTTGGTTTCAATGGCAATAATCTTTATAAATTCTTGAAGAATCAGGGTAGGGGGTAAGTTGATTGAGACGTCCTTGGAAAGGGCCTCGAATCGTGCCCGCATTTCTACTGTAGCATTATCAGCTTCGGAATCTTCTTGGGCAAAAACGGGCAGTATTACAGAAAAAAAGCACAGTAGCATCAATGCTGCGAGTAACTTGTGAATCCGCGACAAGTGTATCTTCATGAGATTTAGTAGGTCTATTGGTTGAAGGAATGATTTGAAAGAAACCTCGCAAACTCTAGGTCTAGAGGTGTTGTGATCTTTAGATTTGTTTCCTCTCCAGGAATCAGATGTACGGGTATCCCAGTTTTTTCAAGGAGAGAGGCATCATCAGTAACTTCCCAGTCTTCTTGCTGAGACTGCAGAGTGGCTTGCCAGTAAGGTGACAAATGAAATCCTTGTGGAGTCTGAGTCGCTACATAATCTTGTCGGTTTACCAACTTCACCTGCTCTCCATTGATTTGGCGAATTGTGTCCTTCAATGGGATGACAGGAATCACAGCTGGGTAATGCTCCAGGGCTCGGATGACCCTACTGATCAGCTCAGTCGAGCAGAGGGGTCGAGCTGCATCGTGCACGATAACTTTTTCAACCAAACGATCTGTTTGAATTTGAGCTAGCGCTGCTGCAACAGAATCTTGACGTCTCTCTCCCCCCAAGACTAAAGTCAGATCAGGCAGTGAGCGTAAAGAGTTTAAAGATTCTTGGTCCTCTTGGGCATAGACTAGATAGATATGACAGATCTGTGGGTGACTAATTACTTTTCGGAGAGTCTCTTCTAGTACGCTTGAATCATTCAGTGGAAGGAATAATTTGTTTTGATTAGCACCCATTCTCCTGCCTTGCCCGGCAGCTGGTAGGATTGCAGCAACTGGTGTCATTCGATGGAGTATCTAACTCGCAGATTTTATGGTTCCGTTCAGAAAGCAAATCGAAGCTGAATTACATCACGAGCGTTTGTCCTGTCGCCTGCTTCCTGCCCCATACTTTCAGTGTAGTGTGCATATTCAATGGTGAAAAATCGGAAAAAGATAAATGGATTAATTTCAGCACCCCAAGTTGGCCGATTTTGATTGACGCCACCCCTCACCGAAACGAAGCTTGCACCTGAATCAATTGGAAGAAAACCTAATTCCCATCCCCAATTAAATCTCTTCTGCAGACATCCAGGACTTCCCTTGTTCTCAAAACAGTAGGTGTCATTAGCATTAGCGTATGTAAAATCACGAATATCAGCTGCGAAGAGAAAACGTACAGGGCCAAATTTTGGTTGTGCTGAGAAGCCAAGATCATATTCTGTCATATGGGATCTTGGACAATTATCAGAGCTTCCAAAATCGAGATGACCAACGTTATGAGCAACACCTCCAAAAGTCATCCTCAGCCAAGAAGCTGAAACTGCCCGTCGCTGGAAACCAACACTGTAGGAATTTGCAGCCTTTTTAGAAGTGTAACAAGCAAATTTGGATTCTATTTTGTCAGCAAGTTCTTGGACGTCCAAATTTTGAATTTGAGTAGTAACATTGTCTATGAATTGGGCTTGAGCTAGTGTCAGGCTAGCAGGACCACTTGCAGCTGCTTGGGCTAGAAGAGTATTTAATTGAGTCAGATCAGCAACACTGATCACGTCTTCAGTGATATCCTCAAATGCTACTGTCGTAAATGGCTGTTCTCTTCTTGTAATTGTGTTTTGTTGGACTCCAAAAATCCATTGCCCTGTTCCTGGTGCCACAGCTAGCCCGTACCGCAGCATGCCATCCTCACGCATGCCCAACCCGATGTTACTGTTCTGTATAGTGTTTACCGCCTGTTCTTGACTTGATGTTCCTGAAGAATCAACTGTGGCTGAAAAATCATAAGTATATTCGAGGGAGTAAATTGCGCCGATAGTGAACCAATCACCAAAAGGTAAAATAAAGCTAAATGAGTTCAACGAGCGTATGTGCAAGAGATCTATTGAAACAGAAGCACCATCACTTAGTTTTTCCTGGCTTGACTGCAATTCACTAATGGCTGGAATTTCCAGCAAAATGTTGAGGTTCAACATCAAGCTATCAACACCACCCAATCCAGCTGGATTGTAATACAATGCAGACTCGTCGGCACTTAGGGCTACCCCAGTATTTCCCATGCCAAGGTTTCTT
>CAJXNF010000319.1 GCA_913056375.1 uncultured Pseudomonadota bacterium
AGGATCGGTACCACTCCACTTGTGTTCTCCAAACTTCCCACAAAGAGGGCCATAGCAAACATCCTCACCAGCTCCAGGAGGCGGAAGAACACTGCTGTGGTCACATTTGTATACATGTTGTACCTGTCCAAGCATGCGTGTGCATGCGCTCCTGTCCCGATTGGCTGATAAAGCCAAAAGTCTGTTTTTCGCCATGGGATTTGCCGCGCCATTCATGGCCTGGGCGGGTTCCGCTTCTGCCGCTGAGCCAACTCCATGGCAGTTGGGGCTCCAGCCTGCTGCCGGAACCATCGCGGAAAAAGCAACCGATCTGCTTAATCTTCTCCTGGTGATCATTACCGCGATCTCACTTTTCGTGCTGGCGCTCCTGCGCCTGATGGGTCTCCATCCATTCTGTTTCGGCTATTTCGTTGCCAAATCCCTCAGACCATAGCTAGTACATCTGTGCTTGCAAAGGGGTGTGTCGGTTGATCATTCGAGCGGCGTCTCAGCGCCCAACTCAGATCCGGTGTTCCTCCATGTCCGTGCGGGCATGACCGGGATCGTTGAAGACGGCAGCGACTGGCGGATGGCGGACGTGATTTGGGTCGATGGCGGTGCCCGAAACCCGAAGGTGCCCACCCTGTTTCAGGTGGCTGATGTCGATACGGGCGTCATCAACTGGGTCAACGCTGACCTCGTCACCCACATCGTTGCCAGGGTCTGAAGAGGCATGAAAAAGCCGGGTGCAGTTTCCCCCCGCAACCCGGCCTCGACGCAAACTCAGTCGTGCATGTAGCTGGACTTGGCCCGTCCCGTAGTGACTCAGTTCTGGCTCAACTGTTCAGCTGAATACATGAGCTGACTGGCGCATTGACTCAGGATTCCGTGCTGACTCGCCGGTGGTGCTCTGACCTGTATCGGTTGGTCTCTCGATAGTGATCAGCAGCATCAAGGTTGTGCAGTTCTCTGCAGGCTCTCTGGTCGCCTTGAGCGCACGTTGCCTCGAGCTTTGATCGTCTCTGCGCCATCAACTCCCGACGCTTCTCTAACGAGCGTTTCCGGTTTTTTGGCATAACCCTTACTACCCCGCAAGAGACCTCAATTCTGCGGTTTTCCCGTGCAGGAGGAAAACTATGACACATATCCAGAAAGCTAGGCCAGCGCTAATCTCAAGGTAAGTATTTTCTGGCTCAACTGATGACTTGAGTCGGCACTACTTGCAAGCCTGCGCTAGACATAAGGGTGTCAAAAAGGTGGTTTTATGACTGCGTTGAAAACGCTATGTTCTGCTCAACTTGTTTGCCAAGGGATCCACCTGATTGATTAAAAAATTCCGAATCTGCTGGCATTTTGATAGATTCTTGTGTGCACAAGCTTACATCATAAATCCTTGAATATTTGCATTTATGAATCCACTTAGGTCTAGGTTTCCCTGATCTCTCAGTGCGAAGAAGTTGTCCCCTTCTTCAGCGGTAGTTGCCCAAAAAGCATTGTTTGTAAGGCCAACTTCGCTGGATAAGACATCGATTTTTAGGACAAGTCTGTCGGTAAGGTTGCTATAGATACTAATGGAGTTCCCCTCGTAATCAGCTTCATGTCGGAGCATCATCTCTTCCATAGTCGCCGGAAAATAAACAATATCCTTTCCTCCACTGCCAAAATCCGTGATTTCTTGATAACCAAAATGAAATAATGGGCTTTGGGCAACTAAAAATACATCTAATCCATCACCACCAGTCAAAATGCTTTGATGAGAGTTTGCCATTAATGTGTCGTTACCTTGATTCCCGTGCTGTCTGTTGGTGCCTCCCCATTGCAAGATTAAATCATTTCCTTCTCCACCTTTCTGGATGTCGTTGCCAAAGATGCTTTGAAGGAGGTCATTGCCGCCTCCACCGTATACACCATTATCTCCTCCAAACGAAATTATCACATCGTTGTCCGTGCCTGTTTGATAGGCTCCGCTGTTGAGGTGATTGTGATTCCCTCCGAAAAGATTATTGTTTTTTCCGTTGCCATGAATCAAATCATCTCCATTTAATCCACAGACCTCGGCTGTCTGAAAGTTGCTGATATTCCCAGTAGTACTCTCTACATTTTCTCCCATTAGGATAAAGTCGGTACCTTGCGTTGCCAAAGTACAACTGTCGTCACCTTCTTGAACCTCCAAAACCGATTCTGGTGCTTCTGGAAGTTGAGCATTGGCGCCATAGACTTCTTCAAATCTATAATCGCCAAATGTTGGAGTAAATGTAAGTAGTTTAAAATATGCTCTTCCTATAGCATTGTAACCTCTTTTGTTGTTCTTGTATTCGTCATAATCTTCGCTACTGGCAAAATCGTGCAGATTTTGAAAGTTTTCAAAAAATGGTAGCCATGCTTGCTTGACTTCTTGAACACTTGATTCATAATTATCTTTTTTGCCTTTTTTTATGAATTTGCTCATTGCTCTGCTTGGTTTTTTTAGCAGCTTGACGAACTCTCTTAGGGATTTGTCGGACTGCATAGAAATGGCGTAAGCATTCAATTCACTTTGAAATAAATTTGTGTACCCATTAAGGTTAAAAGCGGACAAAGAAGGCTTTCCCCTGATTTTCGCAAAAAATCCACTTTTATTTTTATCTCCCCAGCCTTTATCCTTGCCGTTTGCGTTGAAATAGAGCTTGCCCGTGGCACTTTCGTAGATGACTTCTGCGTCAGATTGCTGAAGGCTTTTGAGTTGCTTTCTGGATTTAGCTTCTGCAAAAGTTTTATTTGTTTTTGCACTTGCTTCAAAATTTAATGTGATCTGATCGCTTTGCGTGCTTGTTGCTTTTGCCCACGAAGCAGCTTTTTTGCGAAGCTTGAGGTTGAAGATCATTTTTTTTGGAATATGCTCTAATTTAGTCTCGGCTGCGGTTTTTGTCTATTTATTTCTTCTGTTGCTAGAGATTTTCTAAAGCATTTTATTGCCGATTAAGCAAGAAGCGTTACTTCGGTTATTCTTCTTACTTGATATTCGCTATTGCCTCTCCACCTTGGTTTGGGCTTGGGCTTTCGATCCGGGGGTGGTCGATAACCCACAGGTCCGACGCTCTGCCGACGCTTCGTTTCTCGTTCATTGATCAACCGGCATTGCTCCTCCCAGCTCCGCCGTGGCTTTGGTTCGGGCAACGGGCCCAGGGCTTCATTGATCGCGCTGGCAAATGCTGCCTGAAGACCATTCGCTGCCTTGGAGACCGCAGGGTCATCCAGCAGACCAAGCTCACGGCGGGCGTCGATCCAGTAATCCAGCCCCTCTGCACCGCCAAGGCGGAACACATCACGGGTCTGCTCACGGAAGTCCTTGACCTCCGGAATGCTGCTGCTCTGTTTCAGCAACGCCGCAAAGCGTTCAATGGCGGTGGTCTTGCCCCTTGCCATCAGTCACCTTCAACCGTCGGCCGTTCTGGCTTTGGTTGCAGCTGTTTTGGGATGACACCGGAATCCAGCGCCTGACGGATCGCCTTCTGTGCAATCGCCATCACGAACGCTTCATCAGCGTTGCCGGCTTCTTTGCTGGCGATCTCCCGCAGCTCCTTGCGGAACGCGGCGTCATCCAGCAGTTGCTTCAGGCGATCTTCGACCTGCCCCAGGTGCTGCTCATTCCGCTGGCGGTTGGAGTCGAGCTGACTCACAAGGCTCGCCAGTTCCTGAAGCTGTTGGATGACGTTGGAAAGTTGCTCCTCAACATCGGCTTGCCGTGTCTGCAGCAGTTGCGTGGACGTCTTGGCGCTGCGTTCCTTCTGCAGGATTTCGGCGTTCGCAGATTCGACCAGTGCCTTGAACGTGGCCTGCGCTTCCTTGATGCCGCTCTCGATGTTCAACAGATGCTCAGCAGCCTGAGCGTTGATGTTTTGGCTACTGCGGATCTCATCAGCCAGCAGTCGACGCTCACGGGCAGCCTGGCGGCGCTCACGGGCCAACCCATCGCCGGATTCAGAACCAAGCGTTTTCTTCAGCCCATCAAGCTCTTCGCCGATGAATTTGAAGTTGTCGCGGAATGCGTCGAGTTCATCAGGTGTGATTGACATCAGTTCCAGCTCCCGCCCATGGCTTTGTCGAGTTCGTATTGACGACGCATTGCATCGCCTTGCCAGCCACCACC
>CAJXNF010000320.1 GCA_913056375.1 uncultured Pseudomonadota bacterium
CCCAACATGAAGAAACTGGTATTGTTATTTTCAGCCTTACCAATTTTATTGAAATGCTTTGACTTGGTTTGGAAATTAGGTGTGACCTTGATTCCCACTCTTTCAAGCATCGGTATTACAGCTGTACAGATTTCTTCGTCATTGACATAGCGATCGTTCGGACAATCGAAAGTCACAGGGAATCCGTCAGGATATCCAGCCTCCGCAAGAAGTTTTTTGGCAGCATCAGGATCATAAGCTGGACGGTCATTCATGTCCTCTTGAAAGCCGTTGATTCCCGGAGCGATCATCAGGCCTGTGGGTGTGGCCGCATTTCTCATCACCACACGTTTGATCGCATTGATATTAATTGCTTGGTAAAATGCCTGACGCACCCGTTTATCCTTGAAGGGATTTTTTCCAGACCCTGGCATGTCCAAACTCTCATCTCTCCATTGATCAAAACCTAGAAAAATGGTTCTCAGTTCGGGTCCCTGCAGTGCGGAAGCATTCGGATCATTTTCCAAGCGATTTACGTCTTGCAGAGGTACTGGATACATCAGATCAATTTCACCCGACAATAAGGCAGCCACACGGGTAGCATCATTTGAGATTGGGGTGAAAACTGCTCGAGTTATGTTGTGCTCGACACCATCTTTATTCCAATAGTTTTCGTTAGGTTCCAGGACTAGACGGGTGTCTTGAACCCACTCAACCAACTTAAAAGGCCCAGTACCATTGGTGTTGACATTGGCAAAATTTGTGGAGCCACTTGCACGAACAACTTCAAAAGCATTGTTGGCCTCAATCCATTCTTTGTCCACAATGTAAAATATTGGCATGTTGAGCAAAAGAATCGGATCTGGGCCCTTTGTAATGATATCAATTGTGTAATCATCGACTTTGCGGATCTCTTTGACTGTAGCCAAAGCAAAGCTCATGTCCGATGATTCTTGTGTCTGACGCTTGTAGGAGAACAAAACATCATCTGCATTGAAGTCATTTCCATTATGGAATTTCACTCCTTGCCGCAGCGAAAATCGCCACGTTGTGGCATCTAGTTTTTCCCATTTGGTGGCTAGATCTGGTTCCAATGAAAGATCAGCTTTCCGATGAAGTAACCTTCCATAAAGATTCCCTTTCATCGTATTGGTGGGACCCTCGTTGTTGGCATGAGGATCAAGGCCTAGGACATCACCTGTCGTGGCATAGCGGAAAGTCTTCGCTTCAGCGATGCCTGCAAGGGTTACAGCAACCCCCATGAGTATGAGTTTCTTGAATATATTTCGCATGATTGCTTCTCCAATTTGGGTTAGTGATTCAAGCGAGGTGTCGAACAGTCATATTTTGGATAGGAATTGTCAAGTTTCGCAGATCAATTCAATTCGTTGCGTTGGATATGACCGTCTTGAATAATTAACTGCCAACGAGCATCAGTCAATAGATTGATGTCTTCCAGTGGGTTACCCTCCAGCACAAGAAGGTCCGCAAGGGCTCCGGGAATAACCTCTCCGAGTTCACCTGCCATTCCAAGAATGTCCGCGTTGGTCTTGGTTGCAGATTCCAAGATCTCAAAGGCTGATAAAACCTCTGAGCGTACTTTGAATTCTCTGCGTTGCTCCGAATGAAGTGGACCCAGTAAGTCCGTACCAAACCCGACCTTGGTGCCTGCTTCCTTACAGACTTCCAGTGATCGGAGACCATATTCCAGCACATTTTGTAGCTTGAGGATACTCACTTCTGGAAGCCCCAAGTCTTTGCCATTTTCTTCCATGGCAAAATAAGTGATCAGGGTAGGTACGATGTAGGCACCCTTGGAAGTTGCGAGATGGGCCGTTTTGAGGTCAATCAGGTTGGCATGTTCAATTGTACGAACGCCACAGTTTAGGGCATGAGTGATGGCTTCAGCGGTGTAGGCATGAGCCATCACGTAGGTTTTCCAATGCTCTGCTTCCTCAACAATGGCACGAAGCTCCTCTTCTGAATACTGAACATTGGCGATTGGGTCATAAGGTGAGGCCACTCCACCAGAGACCATTGCCTTGATCTGATTGGCACCTTGTCGCAATTCCTCTCGGGTTGCCTGTCGAACAGCAGAAATGCCATCGGCTAATCTTGAGGTGAGTGCTGCCCCACTCGAACAGCCACAGGGTTCTGGATGAGCTTGGGTTCTCCTACGGAAATCCCCATGTCCGCCGGTTTGGCTTAGGGCTCGACCAGCAATCCAAATTCGCGGACCACGAATCAACCCTTGTTCCTGTGCTGCCTGAATCCCCCAATCGGCTCCTGCTGCATCCCTCACAGTAGTGAATCCTCGGTCAAGCATCTCTCCCATTAACTTGCCAGCCATTGCGGTCACCAAAGTTTGTGGAATGCTGTCTACATTTCGGATATTTAGGTCACTAAGGATCACGTGGCAGTGGGCATCGATCAATCCGGGCATCAGGGTTTTTCCCTTCAAATCAATCCGCGTTGAATTGCCCATTTGGATTGGTTGATCACTGACTTCCTTGATTCGATTCCCCTCAATCAAGATGGAGGTGTCTGGCCTTGGTTCATGTGAATTGGCATCAACAAGGGTACAGTTCTCTAGAATCGTGAGGTTCATAAATCTACCTGTGAAGTTTAGGATTCTTTGAATTTATGCCGCAAACTACTGATTATAATTGAATTAAGCACTTACCTTCAAAAGATACTCCCTGTGTCCCAAGCTTCCCTGGGTCATTTCCAGATATTTGCTATGAAGTTGCTTCAATTCTTCCTGTGCCTGGCGCTTTAGATTCCTGTTTGACATTTCCTGACGTGCAGCGCCCTGAGAAAGCAGGCCGAGTCCATCCAAAACCGGGAAGTACAACTGCGTTTCGACGTGAGGAAGCCCTGAAAGAAACCCCTGAAAATGTTCTCGCTTTGGCAGATTTTTCTGCCATTGTTCCAAGCGGTCATTAGCTTCCACCCCCAAACATTCTTGATGAACAAATTCCCAAAACGGGGTGTCCCTTCTTTCAGAACGATAGTGGATGTTCAAAAATGTTCTGAAATCATCAAACTGATGAGCAATTCGCTGATTGAAATCTTCTCTGCCGCTGTAATCGCCATTCAGTGCAGCGGATAAGTATTCTTTGGCAAAAAGGATTAGCTGTACGAGAGTACTGTGAATTGAGGTGGCTTCCAGAGGTTCGAGAAAGCCTGCCGAAAGACCTACTGCCACACAGTTACTTTGCCAGCTATCCTGCAGCCGACCGACCTGAAAGCGTAGATCTTGTCTTGGTTCAATCGGATGACCGAGCACGGATTCAATCTCTTCTTGAGCTTCCTCGGGGCTACAATATTCATCACAATACACATACCCACAGCCTAAACGATCTTGCGTGGGAATTTGCCACATCCAGCCAGATTTTTGAGCCCAGGCGAGTGTGTAAGCGGGAATTTCTTTTGATGTGTCGTGATCTAGAAAGAAGGGCATTGCACGGTTGACTGGCAATTCAGCTGAGTAATCCACCCATTCATTGCCAAGTGTTTTCTCAATCAAGATTCTCCGAAATCCAGAGCAATCAATAAAGAAGTCTCCTTCAATCAGATCCCCATCATCAAGCTTGAGTGACCTGATATGACCAGTTTCTGAATCCCTCAGGGCCTCCTCGACGACTCCATCAACAATCCGAATTCCTTTGGACTTTTTGCGGAGATATTGGCCAACCAGGGCATTGTCGATATGGTATGCGTGCAGAAAAGGGTGGTTTGGAACAAGCTGGTCTTTTTGGGGTTTTACCGGAGCAAGTCCCTTGGAAAGCAGAATCTGGAAGAGGTGGGCCTCTGAAACAGAACGTCCCGCAGCAACACAATAGCTATTCAGGTATTCAAATCCATCCTCTCCGGCTGGGGGAATGAGAAAGTGCGGATCGTCGATTGGACCGTCGTAGTGGTGGCCCAGCTTCCGCCAGTCTTTGTGGCGTATTCCATATTTGATGGTGCCTCTTGTCTCCCTCAGGAACTCGGCTTCTTCTAAACCAAAGGAATCAAGAAAGGTTTTAAAGATAGCCGTAGTTCCTTCCCCTACCCCGATCACGGGAATCTTGGAGGATTCAACGACAGTTACCTTCGCAGATAGTTCGTGCTGTCTACAAAA
>CAJXNF010000321.1 GCA_913056375.1 uncultured Pseudomonadota bacterium
AATTTCTCTAGGATATGCCTTCCTAACTGTTGGCCTAGAACTACTCCTTGGACTTGGTATAGCGGTACTGCTTCAACAGCCCAGTAAATTCAATAACATTGTCTCCGTTCTTCTACTTCTCCCTTTGATGACTGCACCAGCTCTAGCGTCATTAATGTGGAAACTGATGACCAATCCAAATTTTGGAATACTAAGCTATCTCGTTAGTTTGCTAGGATTTAGCGATTTCAAATGGGCCTCCGATCCCTCTACAGCGTTATTGACCGTTGTGTTGGTCGATATTTGGGTTTACACCCCATTCATCATGATTCTTTTATTGGCTGGCCTACGTTCCCTGCCAAAACAGCCATTTGAAGCTGCAGCATTGGATGGCGTCCCACAGAGCTTCATCTTCTTCCGCATCACCCTGCCAATGCTGATGCCATATCTATTGACAGCGACACTCTTTCGATTACTCGAATCCATTCAACAGTTTGATATTATCTATTCGATGACTCAGGGTGGACCTGGGGATCAACTGATGGTTTTTCAGGTGCAAGCCTACCTAGAATTCTTCCAGTACACCAATGTTGGACGTTCGACAGCTCTATTGATGGTCTTGTGGGCCATCACCTTTGCACTTTCAAATGTTTTCATTAAACACTGGCTCCGCCTACGAGAGCGAACCCATGGAAATGGATAGGAGTCGAAAATGAACCAACTTTCTACATCTCAGAGAGTCTTCCGAGGCACCCTTTTAGGTCTTGTGATCATCTTTTTCATGTTCCCAATATTCTGGATCTTCTTGATGTCATTTCAGACGAATGAACAGATCCTGAGAATTCCACCGTCAATTTTCTTCGAACCAACGCTGATCAACTACCAAGCGCTGATCACTGGAAGGCTTGAAACGCAGGCGGGTAATCTTGATATCGCTTTCATGGAAAATCTTTGGAACAGTGTATTTTTATCGTCATCAGCGGTTTTGCTTTCACTTGTCCTCGGAGTTCCTGCAGCTTATGCCTTTGCGCGCTACCGCTTTAGACTGGGTGAAGACATCGCATTCACTATTCTCTCATTTCGTTTTGCCCCTCCATTGTTGGTGTTGCTCCCACTAACACTGTATTTCGAGGATATTGGTTTATCCAACACCTATACAGGACTGATCTGGGTTTATCAGTTGATCTCGTTACCACTCATTCTTTGGATTGTTCGTGGATATTTTGAGGATATTAGCCCAGATATTGAGAGCGCATACAGGTTAGCCGGTCATTCTTGGTTACAGACATTTTTGAAAATTTCGATTCCCTTGGCCCGTCCTGGAATTGCTGCTGCGGGTTTACTGTCCTTCATCTTCGCTTGGAATAATTTTGTATTCGCTCTCGTCTTAGCTTCTGCGGATAAACAACCCGTAACGGTGGGAGCATTGGCCTTCGTGACTGCTTCGGGGATTCAGTACGGACAGATCGCTGCAGGGATTGTGTTATCGGTAACTCCAACTTTGTTGTTGGCCTTGTACGCTCAACGATACTTGGTCGAGGGCCTATCTCTGGGGGCGGTAAAAGGTTAATCATGGCAACATTGCAATTAGATCGAGTTACTAAAAAATTCAAAACTGATGTAGTTCTTGATGAAGTTTCCTTCGAAGCTGAAGCAGGAGAGACACTTGTAATTTTTGGTCCTTCTGGAAGCGGCAAAACTGTCTTATTGAGAGTCATCGCAGGAGTTTACGAGCCCGAGGAAGGCAAAGTAGTGCTCCAAGGTCATGATATGACGGATGTTGCTCCTGAGCATCGTGACGTTGGAATGGCGTTCCAAAACTTTGCGCTCTTTCCCCACTTTTCCGCCAGAGAGAACATCGCTAGCCCTCTAACAGCTCTTGGAAAAAGTGACTCCGAAATTGAACAGCAAGTACAATCAATTGCTAAACTTCTCAAAATTGAACACGTTCTGGAACACTTACCAAGAGCACTGTCAAACGGACAAAAGCAAAGGACTGCTCTAGCAAGAGCATTGGTTGCTGCACCAAAGACTGTACTCTTGGATGATCCGCTCAGAAACGTGGACGCAAAGCTACGGTTTGAGATGCGTTTGGAGTTGCCCCGTCTGCTACGAAGATTTGGTTCAACCGTTCTTTACGTGACTCAGGACTATCGGGAGGCGATGGCCCTCGCTGACAGAATTGCAGTGCTTGTGGGAGGAAAAATCGCTCAATTTGACACACCAGAATCAATTTATCTTCGACCATCTTCAATTGAGGTTGCAAAGCTCTTTGGAGAACCAGCCATCAACATTTTACGTGGTCTAGTCAATGAGCATGCGAATAGAATTTCGGTTAACCAAAACCAGTTCCTCCTTCCCAAAGGGTTTCAGAACAAGGCTGGAAAAATTTATGATATCGGGATCCGCCCTGAATCCATTAAATTATTTCGAGAAAAGCGTGTTGGAACAACTTCTTACGAGGTGATCACCATCACTCCACTCAATGAACGATCAGTTGTCCTTTTAAGAAGTCAGGAAGGCTTGGAACTATTAGCCACCTACCCAGCAGAAGAACAGACGGCGAGGATTGGTGATGCCTTTTGGGGAATGGTAGTGCCTGAGGATTTGTTGCTCTTCGAAACAGAAACTGGTCAAAGATGTTTACCCGAGTAAAATTAAAAATTTTATTTCAGTTAGTTGGAGATTTTCGTGGCTGAAGTCCAGTTGAGTCTAAACTCTGTTGACAAGACTTATTACGGTAAGAAGATTGAGGCAGCAGTTCGAGCTGTGAAAAATCTTTCGCTACAGATTAGCAAAGGTGAAATCGTTGCTCTTTTAGGTTCATCTGGATGTGGAAAGACTTCAACATTGAGGATGATCGCCGGATTTGAGGATGTTACAGGGGGAACAATTCAACTCTCTAATCGTGAAATCCAACAGTTGCCTCCAGCTAAAAGAAATGTAGCAATGGCGTTTGAGGGTTACTCTTTGTACCCCCCACTAACTGTGAGAGACAACATTGCTTTTGCCCTGAAAGCTGAGCGTATCTCTCGGTCAGAATCAGATGCGAAGGTCATGGAGATGGCAAAATTTCTGGAGATCGAAGAGATCTTGGACAGATACCCTTCCTCGATTTCCGCAGGCCAGCAGCAACGTGCTAGTTTGGCCAGAGCTTTGGTTCGTAAAGCAGATTTGTATCTACTAGATGAACCCATGGGGCAGCTCGAACCTCAGCTTCGTTCAGTTTTGCGGGTTCGTCTGAAGCAGTACCTGCAAGAACATGAGATGACAACAGTACTAGTTACTCATGATCAAACTGAGGCAAATGCCCTTGCTGACCGCATTGCTGTAATGGAAGATGGCGAACTACAACAGTTTGAAACACCAACACAGCTCAAGCATAGGCCCGCGAACATTTATGTTGGAACTTTCATCGGAGAACCACCGATGAACACATTTGCCGCTCAAGTGAAGCCGGTAGGTAAGGGTTTTCAGTTTCAATTGGAAGAGACAGGCGAACTCCTTGATTATCAAGCAGTTGATTTTCAGCAGTCCTTGCGTGACCAACTGGTTCAACATAAGAGAATCGTGCTTGGCCTAAGACCACATGCCGTTAAATTGGGAAAGGGAGCTTTGCAGGCCCAGGTAATTTCCAATCAATGGCTTGGAGATCAATCTCACATTGCAGCAGAATTTGCGAATAGGATCATCGTTGCCGTTTCTCACCAAAGAAAAGGATTCCAATTGGAAGAGAATGATCAAGCGGTTGTGTTTTCACTAACAGAATCGATTCACAAAATTGAAAAATCTAAGAGACATTTTACGTCACACAAATAAACAATCTCCAGACACACTATAAAAAAAGTAAAATATATACAAAGTCAGTTTCTAAAAACTAGAAACGCACGTTATAATAGCAAAAATAGCTGGGAATTGTTATCAAGTTAGCTTTCTGACAGTATGAAGTTGCAATTTTGTCGTTTGCCGATCGAAGTTTATGTAGACAAGATTCACGATTTTCACAGGATCACAAACCAAAAGAGTTGGCATCTCAAACACTGACTGGCTGACATGCATTTTAGACTACTCGATCGACCAAATAGAACAAAAACCATGTTTCTTCCAGATAAATATTTCCCAAGA
>CAJXNF010000322.1 GCA_913056375.1 uncultured Pseudomonadota bacterium
CAAGTTGGTATTATCACACTTGATGAATTTTGATGTAGAGCATTTGCTCCATGTATCCAATTTCTCAAAGTAATTTTAGTTCAGATATGGTCACTTATCTATTGTTCAGGCTTTAAATTTGGCTTTCTACAAATTTCCCTCCGAAGAAACTAGGTCTTAGCGACCGACAGCCTTGAGAATCTTGGCACGATTCGCTGGTGCATTGCCCCCTGCTTCTTCCGCCATGGTTTGCCAGGTACTGGCAGCCGCATCTAGGAACGCTCGTTGATCTTGGGCTGGGAAATCGGCCAGCCACTTGATGCCAGCCTGCTCCAGCTCCTGACGAGCCTTCTGTTCTTTCTCATTGTCGTCAGAATAGTCAGTGGAGCGCGCAAAGAGATCATCTGCTGCTTTCTTGACCGCAGACTGCATGGAAGCTGGTAGCGAATTCCACTGTTGCTCGGAAGCTCCCAGTACGTAGGGAAGACCAGCAATTGGATAGAGGTAGGAAGCGAAGCCAGTGACTTCCTGTAGGGAAACGGTCTTGGCGTACAGGGCTGGATAGACCGCACAATCCACAACTCCAGTCTTCAAGGCAACATACATCTCGGTTTGTCCAATGATCTGTGCGGATACACCGAGCTTGTCAAATGTTTCGACCATGTCCTTGCTCCAAACACGGAGTTTCTTTGTTCGTAGTGTTTCCAGCGTGTTCACTGCTTCATCACGACAAAAGATGGAAGCATAAAGAATCGGCAAGGCCAAGAACCCTGCAGGCACAATCCCCCACTCCTTCAGCTCCTCAGCATAGATATCCTTGAGGACGGGGATCGCTTTCAGGTGCTCCTCAGTGGATCCCACAGAACCCTGAATGTAAACAGCGTTCATGGCGGGTGCATCCCGTCCCAGGTAATTGGCCCAGACCAGGCCCATCTCGGCAGCTCCGGTGGGAAGCCAACGCAGGACATCCTCGTTTTTCAGACCAAGGGAACCGCCATGATAGACCTTGATTTGTAGCTTGTTGTCAGTGGCTGCGCCGACATCGTTGGCAAAGCGGTCAAGTTCCTTGGACTCGTTACGATTTTCAGGGAGGCCATTATTGAATTTCCAGCTGAACTCCTGCGAGAAAACCGGGGTGGAAAAAAGCAGTGTTCCTGCAAGTACTGCTGTGATCGAACGCTTGATGAATGGAAGAAAGCTTTTCATGAACTCACCTTTACTGAATGATTGAAGAACCACAAGAAATGTGATTGAAAACAATGGGCAGCTAGCTTGTTACTGGGGGATGTCCTGCAAGACAAGTCGATTCTAAGGAAATTTGAATTGTGAAAAGATGTGATCAAACTTGATGTTCTGTATAAAGGCCTCAAACGATAGGGCACAACGGTCGTTTTTAGCTCCTGCAAGTGATGGCCAATCAAGTTGGCACATAGGTGTTCGGGCTGGGTAGATTTTGAATTCCTCGTTGGGCAAGTTCACTCAATTGATCCATTTCCAAACGGATGCTCTTGAGGGCGCTGTTTTGCTCATTAGAAAACAGCTGAATTTCCCGTACCATTGCCGTGGTCTTGGTGATTTCAGGCACATAGTTCTGTAATTCAGCAGTCGCTTCCTCGGCAGTCGCCAAGCATTTTTTGGCGATTTGTTGGATATCCTGTGCAGTGAGCTTACTCTGAGTCGCCAGATTGTTGACTTCCTGTGCGACGACTCCGAAACCCTTACCATGCACCCCTGCTCTTGCAGATTCAACCGAGGCGTTGAAGGCCAACAACGTTGTCTGCTTCGCAATTTCTTGAACTTGCGCAACATTGTCATGAATCGAGCTCATCGCTGTGTGTAGCTTTTGAATCCGCTGAACATTCATCTGGGTGCTGTCCAGGGCTTGATTCATCATATTGACAGCCTCTTCGGCGTACTTGGCGTTATCTTCAACCCGTTGGCTGACTTGAGTCACCGCCACTGAGACCTCCTCTACCGTTTTTGCCTGATTTTGTGTGGTTTCAATCATCTGTCCAACCAGATGCCGCAAAGTTTCGACAGTTTGATTAACTCCATGGCTCATCGTTGAGAACTCTCCTGCTGACAAGACTTTCACTCTGCCAGAAAACTTTCCTTGTTTAAGGTCCTGCATCGTGCTGTTGATATCGTTCACGAGTTCCTGCATGTATTGCATAGAGTTATTGAGAGAGTCCTGAACTTCCCGAATATCCCCTTGATCTTCGGTTTCGATTCGTTCACTGAGATCTCCTTTTTGCAGAGAGAAGACCATCTTCTGCACTTGCCCAAACAACTCAGAGATGGTGTCCATCAGAGTATTGTAATGCCGAATTGGCGAGTCTGGATTAGGGTCGATCAGTTCAATGCGTCCTTTGAATGAGTGTGTTTGACTGACTTCAAGCATGGATTGAACAATTGCGCTGCTTTCGCAAAAATTCTTAGTGTTGTCCACAATGATGGAGGTCAATACTCCGGCTTGAACCACGACAAAAACAGCATGCAGCAGGAAGATGTCAAATCCGGTTCCATAATCAAAAACAGAGACGGGCATACCGGCAACCATCCAGCCGGCTTGTTGGCAGTAATTCCCAATCAGATGATGCAGGGCTATTACGGTGGCAGCGGTCAGTACTGGGATTGGATCTCGATAGCGAGGCAGAAAAGACATCGAGACAAAGACGTGAAAGTGCATCTCGATGCGACCCAATCCCTGCTGAATCATGATTGCTGAAAACAACATGAGACTGGCCCCAACAACCATCCGACACACGACGGTGCCCCTGAAGAAAAGATAGGCTAGGCCGACCAGTAAAGTGACGATTCCACCGGCGATGAAGCCAAACAAATAGGTCCCCGTTGGCAGAGCAGTTGCGGTACTAACCAGTAACCACTGAACTACAGTCAAAATCAGGAACAGCCGATCTGCTTTGATGAAATCTTCTTGCAGGGCCTGCTTTACGGATTCAGAAATGTGAGCTGAAAACGCATGAAAAAATATTCTCACAGGGACTCCTCAATTTTTGGAGCTAGGTTAGTTGATTGAAATCCTGATATCTGTAGGGTTCCTATGCGGTCCCTTAACAATTTGTGTCAGTGAGGTTGAGCATACTTAAAAAATTGAACCGTGAATACTACTGTGAGTCATAAAATAATTTCAAAATTTATCGATCATGTTTGAAAGCAATCACAGACGACTTTGGTTGGGAGGCACAGTGCTGATTGGGTCAATGCTAGGGCTATTGATTGCGCTGCCGTGGTTCCCGATGGCGAGCTCAGGCAAGACAGTCCAACTGGAATTCCTACGCAGTGAACCTGATCAGGCTTTGCTCTTCTTTGGATTTCCAGGCTGTGGGGAGATTTGTCCAATCGCAATGGAGCGCCTGAGTGTGATCAAGTCGAACGGAGGGTTCCCAATGCCGATTCAGGTGGGGCTGGTGAACATTGCACCCGAGCTTCCAGTATTCTCTGTGTCAGAATATGCAAAGGCCTTTGATCCTGAGTTTGAGGGCTACCATCTCAGTCAGGAAAATCTATCTGCATTGTCTGAAGAGTTCGGATTGAGTCTGCCTTCAGCCAATGCTGCCCTTCCAACAAACCTTTCTCATCCAGATGCCTTGTTCCTGCTGGAACATGTGCGACAGGATTTTTGGGAATTGAAGCAAGTCTTCTCTGCTACCAGACTAACCCAATTTCAGTTGCAACAAAGTCTTTGAATTTTATAGTGATGAGGGAAGCCGGTTTGAGACCAGAGGAAAGATCATGGTGTGGAATCAGCTTATCGGAATAAAGACAATAAAATTGCTCACTGCGTTCCAACAATGCTTCAACTTCCAAACTGCGCTCGATATTGATCGAGCTTCCTTTGCCAGCCCTGTTGCTCAAGGACTTCGCGATTCACTACACCGTGAGGTACTCTGCCGTGCATCACATCCAATACAGCACGAACATCAGCAGCACCATTTCCAGCAAAACATTGATCAGTCCAACACAAGGCGTGTGGAGTCAGAATTACGTTATCGAGTTGGAGGATTGGCTCTTCCATAGGGGGAGGCTCTTCTTCCAGAACGTCTAGGCCGGCTCCAG
>CAJXNF010000323.1 GCA_913056375.1 uncultured Pseudomonadota bacterium
TTTTTTTCAAGCAGAAGACGGCATACGAGATATGTTTGTGACTGGAGTTCAGACGTGTGCTCTTCCGATCTACCTGACTCCCCCCTTGGCTCGAGCCAAGGGGGGAGTCAGGTGGTCAACAATCACAGCGGAGGATCGACGCTTGGCCTGGGTTCCCTCTCCGGGATTGTTCACAATGAAGGGATACAGATGGGGTATGGGGCCCAGCACCTGCCATGGAAAATCTTCTGCACCCAGTCCAACACTACGCCCTGGAAGCCATTCTAGATTTCCGTGCTTGCCGAAATGAATGATCGCGTCTGCCTGAAACTCCGTTCGCAACCACCAGTAGAAGGCCAGGTAGTTTGGTGGTGGAGGCAGATCAGGGCTGTGATAGATCGCTTGGGTCTGTTCGCCAAAACCTCTTGGAGGTTGTAATCCAATGAACACCTTCCCCAGCGTGAAGCCAGCAATCGGGTAGAATTCCTGCTCTGTCGACCAGTGCGACTGTAACTGCTGGCACAAGCTGACAGGCAATCCTTGCAGGCATTTTCCAAACTGCTCTGCAGTGAGCCAGTGCTCACACTCCTTGCCATAATTGCCCTCGGGATCGTTTGTAATTCCCTGCTGCAACCTGGTAATCAAAGCTTCTCCATCCACTGGGATTTCGGTTCCAAGGGAATAGCCTTGCTGGATGAGTTGTTGAAGAAACAAGGCCACGCTTTCAGGAGTGTCCAGGCCTACTCCATTGCCAAGGCGGCTATCCTTGTTCGGATAGTTGGCCAGGATGATTGCCACTCGCTTTTCAGCATTCTGCAACTGTCTCAGGTGCACCCAGCGCTGAGTCATTTCTGCTACGAACTCGACTTGTTCCGGAACAGGAGACAGGCGCTTCAAAATCCACTGTGCCTCTGGGACTTCCTGGCTGATTTCCTTGAATCCAACCACGGTTGCCAAGACTCGCCCGTCAATTTCGGGAAGAGCCACGTTCATGGCAACTTCAGCCGGTGCCAAGCCTCGGGGATTGTGCTCCCACGTATGTGAGTCCTGCAGAGAGACCGGTAGTTGTAGCACAGGGCAGTCGAACTCCTCCAACAAGCGTTCTTGTTCAGGAGACTGTAAACTGATCGCAAAACTCTGTGTGGTCAGGATCGCCTGAGGAGGTTCTTCCAGAGCCGCTTGCCGCAGCCAGTGCTGTGTATCCGGATCACGCAGACTATAGGCAAAGCAACAGCGAACACTCAATTGGTTAGCTGTCAATTGCCTGCGCAAGGCATCGACTACGGCTAGATCTCCAGTTTGATACCAGGCTCGATAGAAGCACAACCAGACAACAGACTGCTGAGTTGCTGTTCCGGGTGGATCACCGTACCAGCCAAAACGCGGCATCACTTGTGGGGCTTCTACTTCGAAGTGGGTTGCGTCATCTAATTCCCGAAGCAGCAGGCGTCCAAGTTGTTCGGCATTGAAGACACCACCCTCTCGCAAGTAGGTGAAACAATTTTGAGCAAAGCTCTCAGAGAAGTCATTGTAATCACATACCGATTCATCCCATTGCTCTGTTCCGGGAAGCAGTAGAATCCTGCAGTTTCGCTCTGGATGCTGGCGAAGGTGCTGCAACTCGTCCAGCAGGTGTGGAAAGTAGGATGCGCCACCAAGCAACCTCAGCACAATCAAGCGGCTATGGCAGAGGACTTCATCAGCATAGTGTTCAACAGTTTCGGGATGCTGGAGGGCGGAGGCGTGCACGAAGCGCAAGCGATCGCCGAACATGGGCAGCCAAGCTTGAGCTACCAAGGAGAGATCAGAATCAGCTGCGCTGATGAAGATCAACTCTGCAGAGGTCTGCTCGATTTTGGTGCTCGGGTGGGTATGGTCGAGGTGTCCTGGTTCGGTGGCGATGCGATGCATTTGTCCTTACACCTGGCTCGGCATGGGCTGAAGCGTGCGGATCAGCATGATGCTCATGTCACTGAATTCCTGGGTGCACTCGGCAAGAGTTCCTTGCCAAGCAGCTTCTGATGCCGTTAGGTGTTCCCAGACCTCGACTTGATGGTCTGAAGAGATTCCCTGTTCGATCAGATAGCTGGCGATCCCCGCAGGCATGAAATCCCAGGTGTGCGGGATGACAATGGCGTTGCGCTGATCTTCCAAAACATGCAGCAGATGGCGTTTGAACGGTTCCAAATCACCCCTGCGGTGAAAGGTGAGAAAGGTGGTCTCGTCAAAGCAGACTTTGGTCTTGGAAGCCAGGATCTGTGCCGCGCTGATTCCAGGCAGTATTTCCACAGGATGACCGCAAGCTCGTTCCAAGCGCTCAATCATCTGGAAGCCAGAAAAATGAGGATCACCCATGAACAGCACCACAACATTCTTACCCTGCTGATGGGCCTGAGCGGCACGTTCCAATTCCTCCGTCTGGTTCTTGTACGTCAAGTGCAGGACCTCTGCAGATTCAGAAATCATCTCCTGTACAAACCCATTGACGGTTCGGAAGCCCACGATCCACTCCGCCTCTCGAATCAACTTGGCGCCGCGCTGCGTCAACCAATCGGGATCACCTGGACCAATGCCTACGCCAATGATCATGCCTGTTCCTTTTTAAAGAAGAGTTCTGAGAGCAAGGGAGCCGCTTTTGGGAAGTACAGATGGATGTACGAAGCATGCAGGTTTCGGTAGCGATAGCCCTCCAAACGGGAACCCATGCGATTCCTTTTTGTAACCGTCCAGGCATTGGCCTGGCTTGTTTCCTGTTCCCACTTTGAGTGGTGAAATTCATGTCCTCGCCAGCCTTTCTGATGGTTCGTTGATGTAGCCTCGCTGTAGCCAAAGTGCTGTAACCTTGATGTCATGCTGACAGTTCCAGGGATCACTCCTGCCATTGGGTACTCGTCACCGTTCAATAAGCGCAAGGAATCTGCGAGCAACATCAAGCCCCCACACTCCGCATAGCAGGAACCGCCTGCTTCAATGAATTCCTTGAGTTCCTTCAGCATGGATTGATTGGTACTCAATTTCTCAGCAAAGCACTCGGGGAAACCACCGCTGAGTAGAATCCCATCCAGCGCTGGGGGTAAGGTGCTGTCCTCAAGTGGAGAGATCTTCACCAATTCAGCGCCTTGTTGACGAAGCCACTCCAAATTCTCGTGATAATGGAAGTGAAAGGCTGAGTCTTGAGCCACACCGATCCGGCAGCTTGGTTTCACAGAAGTCTCAATCACCTCGCTCACCGAATATTGTTCAGGCTGAGGAGCCAGAGAAAGGAACTGATCAAGATTCAGGTATTGTTCTGCCAACCTTCCTAAAGAATGCCGATCCGGCAGGGATGTTTCACTGACTGCTTGTAGGCCCAGGTGACGTTCCGGCCACTGTAATTCTGGTAATCGTGGCAAGGCTCCCAAGATGGGAATCTTCAGATCAGCCAGCGCTTGCTTCAGGTAATCCGCATGAGATTCACCACTGACCTGATTAAGGATCAAGCCCCGAATCCGATCTGCACCAGCTTCCAACTGAAACCCTCGAATCGCAGCCCGGACTGAGCGTCCTGCTTTGGCTGCCGGAACAACCAGCACAATCGGCCAATTCAGCCAGCGAGAAAGCTCCAGGGTGCTGCCTTCATCGCTGACGGGACTGGCTCCATCGAAGAGGCCCATCACACCCTCCAGCAAGCTGAGTTTGCCAGTTCCATATTTTTGAACGAGCCGCACCACTTCTGACCTGCCCATCATCCAAGAATCCAGGTTGATGCTGGGACAGCTTGCAAAATGCTGATGGTAGGCAGGATCGAGGTAGTCTGGGCCAGCCTTGAAGGGCTGAACTGGAACTCCCCGCTTTTGCAGACCGGCGAGCAACAGGCATGTCAGGGCTGTCTTACCGCTGGAGCTTTGCAGACCGGCGAGCACGATTCCTGAAGGCATGGGTCAGAATTCAATACCTAGTCGAGCACGTACTCCCTGGTCGAAGTGGTGCTTGATTTTCCGCATTTCGGTCACTACATCGGCCCGTTCGATCAATTCTACAGGTGCATGACGTCCTGTGAAAACCAGTTCGACCTGAGGTGGTCTGCTGTCC
>CAJXNF010000324.1 GCA_913056375.1 uncultured Pseudomonadota bacterium
AGACCGGTGAGTCAATGCAGTATGCATTGTTATTTCCGTGTTGTGATCGTCCAAATTCATCACCCATCAGAAGCATCGGAGTGCCACGACTGGTCATCAGCAGACCCAGGGCATTCATCGCTTGTTTTCTTCGAAGCTCTAAAATCCCTGGATTATCAGTCCACCCTTCTGCTCCACAATTCCAGCTGTGGTTATCATCGCCACCATCTCTATTGAATTCTCCATTTGCTTCGTTGTGCTTTTGATCAAATGAGACGAGATCTGCCAGCGTAAAGCCATCGTGGCACGTAATGAAATTAATTGATGTTGCTTGTGATCTTCCGTTCCATTGGTAGAGGTCAGGCGACCCTTGAATTCTTTGCGCTAATTCACCAACTTGATCTTCATCCCCTTTCAAGAAACGACGTGCAGTATCTCGGTACTTTCCATTCCATTCGGACCATCGACCAAAGGCTGGAAACGTTCCAACTTGATATAAACCGCCGGCGTCCCATGCTTCGGCAATGAGTTTGCACGATGAGAGGATTGGATCAAAGGCGAGGGACTCCAGCAATGGAGGGTTATTCAGTGGTGCCCCCCACGGGTCACGGCCGAGAATACTGGCGAGATCAAATCTGAAACCATCAATATGGTATTCACTTGCCCAATATCGCAAGCAATCCAACACTAGATTCCTGACGACAGGGTTATTGCAATTTAATGTGTTGCCGGTTCCGCTGAAATTGTAGTAATAACCTTCAGGGGTAAGCATATAATAGATTTTGTTGTCCAATCCCTTGAACGAGATGGACGGACCGTGTTCATTCCCCTCGGCCGTGTGATTAAACACAACATCCAAGATCACTTCGATATTGGCTCGATGTAATTCTTTGACGAGTTGTTTAAACTCATCCACCTGCATCCCAAACTTTCCGGTTGATGCAAATCCTGCCTTGGGTGCGAAAAAGGCAACTGTGCTATAGCCCCAATAGTTGTATAATCTTTCCCCAGTATCAGGATGTATTCTTGAGTTTTCGAACTCATCAAATTCAAACACTGGCATCAATTCCACTGCATTGATGCCCAACTTTTTGAGGTAGGGGATTTTCTCTACAATTCCTGCATAAGTCCCTCGAAACTTCACGCCTGATGTTTCACTCTGAGTGAACGACCTCACGTGCATTTCATAGATCACGAGGTCTTCATCTCTGATTTCTAGAGGTGAATCTCCTTCCCAATCAAAATCGTCAAACGATATTCTTGATCGGTGCTGATATTGGAGTTCCCAGTTCGGTTCTACGCCCCATTCCTCTCTACCTGAGGTCGTCCTCGCGTAGGGGTCCATCAAGATGTTGTCACCGTCGAAACGATGTCCATGTTCTGGTGAAAATGGCCCTTCAATTTTGTAGCCATATTCGATGTCTTCGTAGTCAAGGTCGAAGACTACGATGGAGTAAACATCCCCGATCCTGTAATGGTCAGGGATCCTTATTTCTTTGATGATCTTGTTTTCGGAGCGGCTGAGTAAAACCAGAGTGCATGATGTTCCAGCAGAGGTATAGACCGAAAAATTCAACCCCCCCGGTACAGTTGACACCCCAAATGGAAGAGGCTTTCCAGGTCTTACCCGGTAACCTTCAATGGTTTCAATCGGTTGATTGTCAATCCGCTCTAATTCCATGTTGTTCAGGGAAGTGATTCGATAGATTCATAAAGTTTGAAATATTGCAGGAATCCAGTTACTTTCATTGTGTCTTGTATTTCCTCAGCTACTCCGATTAAGGCGAGGTCCACTTTCATCGAAGACGTTTTTCTTTGCAGTGTTAACAGGGCTCGAAGGCCAGCACTGGACATAAAGGGAACCTTTTTTAAATCAAGTGCGACTGCTTTATCATTGACTAGTTTGTCATCAATAAAATCTCGCAGGGTCGTGACTGTTTTGGAGTCAATCTCGCCGATGACTCTGATGACTTGCCAGTTGTCTAGAAGTTCTTGTTGTACTTCCATGGATCACTTGGTTGCTACGGTGACTTTGACTTTCAGTCTTGAATCCGAGGCTGGCAATTGAACGGTGAGTCCCTCAGCATCGAAATTCTCATACTTTTGTCCATCGATTTCACAGCTGATAATCTTGATGGATCCCTTTGGAAGGATGTCGGGTTCGACCCGAAGCTCTCTGTTTTTAAAGCCATTGGGAAGCGGCTTGAAGTACAAATCAAGAGGGCGCTTCTTAATCATCAAATCAATGTAGACGGTTGATAAGAAGCAAAGTTCAGTTGAGTGATATGCGCTCATCGAGTGACTGCCCTTGTAACGCTCGGTTCCCATCAGATAAGGGACACCGTTGGCCAAGACGTTGAAGTAAACGCCACCATCGTTGTTGTCGAGGAAAAAGGCGTTGTAATAGGCAGCACTTTCATCTGAGTACTTTTTGTACTCTGCTTTATCTGGCATGTGTCCTTGAAGGATCAGATAAGCAAGGATTCCTTGCTCTTGTTGCCACCATGCTTTTCTGTCATGCCAAGCATACCGATGAAACTTTTCATCCTCACCCAGTACTCGTTCAACCACGTCGTACCAGCCAAAGCGCTGTGAATCGTATCCCTTGCCTGGCATCAATGAGGCAATTTTTTCTGCTATTTCCACGTATTTATCTTTTGGCATTTCTGCATAGAAGCGCATGAGATTCCATGCAATTTTTAAGTTATGGCCTACAACAGCACGATTTTGTTGCCATCCCCATGTTTGGTCCTTGCTCCAGTCATCGAAGAACTTTTCTTGAACAAATGGGCTTTCGTCGTAATCAGGGAAATGATCTGTGATGGTATCGAACGTATCCTCAAGGAATTTCTTGTAGCGTTCTTCACCTGTAGCCAAATAGAGATTGATCAAATATGCCGGAGCATGGTCTCCAACTGAATTCCAGTTTTTCTTGGCCTTGTTTCGTCCAAGACCTTCTTCATGGGCACTCAGTGTTACAGCATGGATATGCGAGTAATAACCCCCTTTCTCCTTGTCTTTGAAGCATTCATCGAACAAGTCAACAGTCTTTTCCGTGTCTTTCAGGATTTCAGGATCACCATTGAGACGGTAGGTTTGGACTGGACCTGCCAAGGCATAAATCTGTTCATAGGCGGGAATGCAATCGTAGTCATCATCAAATTCAGAAACAAGTAGTTTTTGCTCCTCTCCATCTTGGCCAACTTTTAGGCCGTGATACCAATAAATAAGGCCTGTATCTGTATCGGTAAATTTCATTTTTTCGCTCAGGTACTTTGTTCCTTTCTCTGCGGCTTCCAAGTACAAATCTTTTCCAGTCAGCATGTAGGCGCATGCCATTCCATAAACCATTCTTGAAATGGTGTCCGTTTCTTGGAGGTAATCTTGGTCTTTTTTGCCGCCCGTCAGGCTGATAACGGTTCTGTAGTTGTGGTAATCAATCGGTTGTTCTGGTGCATTGAATTGCCACTTGCAATATGAAGCAGCAATCTGATCGATTTGTTTGATCCACCAGCCTTGTTCATCCGCGTAACGGTAATGATCAATTCCTTCACCAGCAAAAACCATATAGTTGATTTCAAACTTGACTTTATTCTCCGGATAAAATGTTCCGTAGGCAAAGATCATTTGCCCTTTTTGCAAGAGTTTGCCTAGGTCAGCACCAATCCACCCCTCTCCGAGATTTTGGGTTTGTCTTGCATAGGTATTTCCGGTGATCTTGCACTCATAATTTCGGCCATCTGAAGTCTCAATTCCGACAAGTTTATTTGCCTCGTCGTATGACGTAACGTAGCCGGAAATCAGGTCTGAGAAGGAAAAAGAAAGGCCGTTCATGGTTCCGTTGGTTAAGGTTGAATGTGGTCTTGGATCGCTGTGATTGTTAAAGGGTGTTGATCACCTCTTTGAACTTTTCGACAAAGACATCGACACACCCTGGATGCTTCCCCGTGATTAGCAGGCCTTGTTGATGGAGTTCAACCGTTTCCCCATCCTTAGTCATGATCTTGCCGCCTGCGTTGACCACATCACAAGCGATGTTGTGTGCGCAAGT
>CAJXNF010000325.1 GCA_913056375.1 uncultured Pseudomonadota bacterium
ATTAGACAGCAGGATGTTTTCCCAATGGGAATGGCCGCCATGTGGGTAGATGGTTCTTGGAACATTGATGGAGTCCGGAAAACTGCTGGACCAGATTTCTCCTTTGGAATCGCGCAAATCCCGATGGGACCTTCTGTCAGTAAAGGCAATGCTGTTGGTTATGCTTGGTCTGACATGATGGCCGTTGCACCTACCAGCAAACAGCGTGATTTATCTTGGAAGTTCATTGAGCACATGACCGGACCAGGTAACAAAGTTGAGAATTTTGGTGGTGGAAAAGTGCCTGCGTATCGTCCAATTGCTGAAAGTGAAGCTTGGTTGGAGAGAGATCAATATCCCAAGAACAAGGAAGTCATTCTGGAGATTGGCCTTGGACAGACCACAACTTCCTTCACGCCAAACTGGAGCAAGTGGCGTGGCTACGCCGCCTCGGCTGGTGGTGGGATGAACGGTGAGTTAGATGAGGTGTTGAATGGCCGCAAGAGCCTACAGGATGCGGTCGATGCCTTTGTCGAATATGGTAACTCTGTACTTGCTGGAAACTGAGCTGACTTTTCACTTTGGCAGGAGTGTCCTCAAGGATCTCCTGCTCTTCCTTTGATACCCTCGAATGAATGCGGTTCAACGTCATCACCTGCGCATTGCCTGGTGGATGATCTTGCCTTGTACGATCGGACTGGTTTGTTTCCGGTTGTTTCCGATTCTCGCTTCTTTCCTGATCAGCTTCACAGACTGGAACATCATTGGTGTTCCTGAATTCGTTGGTCTAAATAACTACATTCAGGCTTTGACTTCACCCTTGGGGGTCAAGGTGCTGCTGAATACCTTCCAGTATGCCTTGGTCTATGTTCCCCTGGCAACGATCCTGGGATTTTCTCTAGCCTTGCTTGTCGATACAGGCATCAAGGGCGTGGTCTTTTTCCGGACCCTCTATTTTCTGCCCTTCATCACTGCCACGGTAGCCGTAGCGATCAGTTGGAAATGGATGTTTGCCACCCGTTTCGGCATTCTCAATGCCTTCCTCTCCTGGCTGCATCTCTCTGACCCCATCGCCTGGCTCAGTAATCCAAACGTTGCTCTAATCTCTGTTGCAGTGGTGATGGTCTGGAAGGACACAGGATTCTACATGGTCCTGTTTCTGGCAGGTCTCCAGACAATTGATCGAACCCTGATTGAAGCTGCAAAGTTGGATGGAGCGAATCGCTTTGCTATCGTCCGGGACATTATCCTGCCCCAGTTGGCCCCAATGACGTTCTTCGTGGTGTTGATTGCCATGATCAACTCGGCAAAAACCTTCGAAGCAACAATCTCCTTGACCAACGGAGGTCCGAACAACGCCTCCACAACGCTTGGGTATGCAATTTACCAAAACGCCTTTGTGCACTTCGATATGGGGTTGGCTTCTGCTCAGAGCTGGGTTTTGTGTTTGATTGTCGGTGGCATTTCCTTGCTACACTATCGACTACAGCAACGAAAAGCATGAATTCCCGTTCTCTCTCAGCGCTGTTGATCTACCTGGGATTGCTCGCTTATGCGGTGGTCACCCTCTTCCCACTGTTGTGGATGGTGATCACTGCAATGAAGTCAGGAAGAGAATTGTTCCGACTGCCCCCAAGTCTTGTGCCTGATCTTTTGATGGCCGGAACGCCTTTCGTGAATTTTGCGGCGGTGTTTGACAAAGCAGGTTTTTTGGGAGCAGTTTTGAATTCGATGCTGGTGGCCACTCTGGCAGCAGTGGGACAGTTGATCACCTGTTCAATGGCGGGATTTGTCTTTGCGAATCTACGTAACCGAGTTTTTACTGCGATTTATGTACTCTTGCTGAGCACCATGTTCTTTCCGACTGAAGTAACCCTGATACCAGAGTTCCTGCTTTTTCGGCAACTCGGATGGTTGGACACTTTGCTGCCGCTGATCGTACCCTCCTTTTTCGTCGGAGCCTTCGGCACCCTGATGATGACTGAATTCTTCAAGAGCATCCCTTTTGAAATCGAAGAAGCTGCCATTCTGGACGGAGCAAGCCCCTTTGGTATCTTCAAGGATATCTATCTGCCTTTTGGTGCCCCTGCCCTGGCAAGTCTCTTTCTGGTCGCCTTCATTGCCAACTGGGATGAGGTCTTGCGACCGGTGATCTTCAATAGTTCTCCAGAGGTGAGAACCCTCCCTCAATTTCTTTTAGATTTTGTGGGGCAGTATGAATCACAGTGGACGGTCTTGCTGGCTGGATCTTTCTTGGCGACCTTACCGTTGATCATGATCTACATTGGTTGCCAGAAATGGGTGGTTGCTGGCTTCGCGAGATCTAGCCTAAAGTAAACCTCAATCAAACAATGGGCTTGCAAACTCTACCCAATAGGGTTGGTGGTCTGATGCCACGGCCTCACTATCAATCCATGCCCTTACAACTTTCCGAGATAGTTTGGCAGTCGCAAAAACATAATCAATACGCAGCCCAGTTCCTGTATTGAAGTCTCGAATCAAGGACACGCCATCTTCTTCTTTATTCCCGGCCGCAACCCAGGTATCTGCCAAGCCATCAATCGTCAGTAGTCTTGAACTTGGATCATGGGGATGAGGTGTTCCCACAAGCGCCTCATACTCTGGGCTTCCGGGCTTTAAATTAAAATCACCAAAAAAGAGAGCATCGAACGGCACCTCGTGTTCATCAATTCCCTCGGACCAGTCTTGCCCTGCCGAACCAGAAATCACGGAACCTTCGAAGGGTGCCTCCAAGAGGTGCTGCTTCAATTGCTCGATTTGTTTCAAACGCAGCACGGGAGAGAGGTGATGAAGATGCGTACAGTAGGCGCGAAGTGGACCATCGGGTGTGATGATCACTGTTTCCAACAATCCCAGTTGTACTGAGAGGTGATTGGCTCCCCCCAATCTCGGGGTGTAGAGCAAATTTCTCGATTGGACGATAGGCCAGCGGGAAACAATCATATTGCCAAACTGACGCCGCTCATTCCCCCGGGGGTGATGTCGTGACAGTGCATCCACTGTTGGCCCATATACCCAGAAGTAATCTGAGAAACCATCCCCCAGAACTTGTGGCTGATCGATAAAACCCGTCCGTGCTGCCGCCTTATCGACTTCTTGAAAGCCAATAATATCAGCTTCCTGAACTGCCTCGACGACTCGTTGAGGATCAATTTTGCCATCGCGCCCCTTGCAGTACTGAATATTGTATGAAACGACTCTCATGCTCTGAATCTCCTGATCACGGGGAATTGTTATGCATTGAAAGAAACTTACTAACCATCGAACAATCGTGTTAGCCAATTTTTAAAGTCCAGTAAAAAACTCCATTCCTAATATGCCCCTAACTTTTACTGGTTATTGAATAGTTAAGCCAAAGCAATAGAGCTACTGTTCTGAAGTGGGCTTACGCTGATGCGGCTGTAGGCAATCGTTAATTCTAGTGTCTTTCCGCTGCGGTTGCCTTATGACTCTCTTTTAGGACAAGTTGAGGACTTGGGGGTCTCCACTTGTCCTATCCCTTCCCAATTACACATCTCTCATTCCCACCCCGTAACTCCGATTCCAAATTTGTGACTACGCATGATCTCTCGCGACCAAGCTGTCCGCAACCCTCTTAGTCACAGCAGCCTTCAGTTTTTGAGTTTTGTGCTCTTCCTAACATTTTACCAATCGTTTCCCAACATTGTGTAAATAGAATGGTGGCTCACACCACTACAAACAATGGAAAACAATGGTAAATAGCATTGAAAATATGGATGCCTTTACCTTTATTGAAGGTGAAGTGAGTTGGATGGAACGAGTATCGATTCGACTGGTGGAAGATTTGTCAGGAAAAAAAGAAATTGCTAAACGCTATCAAAGAGTTGTGGACGATCAGACGCCTGAGAAAAGTTTCTGGCAGCGAGCCGTGGAGCAGCTAGACCTTGAAATTCTGGTCAATGGGTTATCCCCAGCAGAAATTCCCCAAGGGCCTCTTTTGATAGTGGCTAACCATCCTTTTGGTCAAGTGGATGGGGTTGTCTTGTCACA
>CAJXNF010000326.1 GCA_913056375.1 uncultured Pseudomonadota bacterium
TCTTCAGAGACATCAACATTCACTCCAAATCGATTCATCAGCCGGATTGTCATCTCCACATAGGGAATAGAAACAAGATGATCTTTGATTCTAATCTCAACTGGAGTTTGAGCGTATGGTGAGGTTAGAAGAATTGCTGAAAGGTATTGACTGCTAATGGCTCCACTAAGTTCGGTAATTCCACCTGGAAGCCCATTGGCAATAATTTCGACAGGCGGACAACCTGTGTTATTGATTGAACGTACCTGTGCACCTAGTTGATTCAGACCATCAAGTAAATCTTGGATAGGCCGCTCTCTCATTCGCTCGATGCCATCTAAAACGAATTGGCCATGTCCCAAAGTCAGCGCAGCCGTCAGTGGTCGGATTGCTGTCCCAGCATTGCCCAAGAATAGATTTGCTTTGTCTACGGGGATTCTCCCTCTCACACCTTTTACGCGAATTTTTTTATTTGGCCTGTTCTCCTCATAAGGTATTTTGAGTTTCGCTAGGGCATCAATCATTCTCCGCACGTCATCGCTGTCGAGCAAATTCTCAATGAAGGTTTCACCCTCCGAAAGCATTGCGAGCAGGAGGACTCGGTTGGATAAACTCTTCGAGCCGGGGAGTGTGATGCTTCCAGAAATCCTGCGAATTGGATCAAGTCGAAGTTGCTCAGTCATGCACTCTGTCGAATCTTTTTCTCGATAAAAAACTCTGCTGCTTTGTAGGAACTCCGCACCAAAGGACCGGAAGCAACATACAAAAAGCCCATTTCCTCTCCAATCTTTTTGAAATCCTCAAACTCTTCAGGAGTGACAAATCTTTCAACAGCAAGATGCTTCAGTGTCGGTTGTAAGTATTGCCCTAAAGTCAAGAAGCTCACACCAACCGCTCTCATATCACGCATTGCTTCCACAACCTCTTCCTTGGTCTCGCCCAAGCCGAGCATTAAAGAAGATTTTGTGTACTTATTTTCAGAACTGTTCTCATGAAGATATTTGAGTACCGCAAGAGATTGATCATAGGTAGCTCTTGGATCCCGTACCCTTGGTGTCAATCGACGAACCGTTTCAAGATTATGCGCCAATACCGCAGCTTGTGAATCAATAACTTGCTGAACCAAGTTGAGTTCCCCCCTGAAATCAGGCATCAGGATTTCGATCAATAAATTGGGATTTGCTCTTTGTGTTGATCGGATACAGCGGGCAATGTGACCAGCACCCTGATCTTCCAAATCATCTCGATCTACTGTTGTTAAAACAACATATCCTAGCTTCATCTGACGGATGGTATCAGCCAATTTCAAGGGTTCTTCCATGTCCAGTGGGCCAGGTTGTTTTTCAGTTTTTACCGAGCAAAACCGGCAGCCTCTAGTACAGGTGTCACCCATGACCATGAAGGTCGCAGTTCCACTATTCCAGCATTCCCCGATGTTTGGGCAACGAGCTTCTTCGCATACTGTACTGAGGGCTAGTTTTCTTGCCTGACTTTCAATCCAATGAAACCTCTCGCCAGATGGGAACCTAACTTTCAGCCAGGAAGGTTTGGGAAGCCGATCGTGCCGTTTCCGAAAATTCTGTTTCTCTAATATAGCTGTCATGTTCTTAGACGGAAGTTGATGTGAATAGGAAATTAATCTTCAACTTTTAGGGCTGCTTCTTCAGCACGAGCTTCCTCCAGGAATTCCTGCTGCATTGTCCCAAATTCGTCAAGATGATCTGCATGCGGTGAATAGTAAATATTCAAGTTGCCCCGGTCAGTATCTTCCCAGAAAGTAGGTCCAGAGAATCGCAACCTAGCGAAGATGATTTTCATATTTCTCAAAAAGACTTCCTCACCAAGTAGATTCCTATCCTGAAGGGTGTCTTTGGCAATGACTCGGGCTCGCGTCCTATCCCCTTTGGCCATGTAGTGCAAAGCAAGACCAATATGTAGAAGCCGTATTCCGTGCGAATTGGTGAAGAATGAAACCAATTGATCTCTCTCAGAACCAGTTGGGTTGTCTAGCAGGAGAAAGGATTTTAATAATGTGTCGTGTACCTCTGAATCCCAATTGAGTTCATCAATGCGGATCATAATTTTCTGCATTTCTGTTGCAATCACATCCAAGATGAATCCCACCGCTGGTGATTGGCGAACTGCCTTAAAACATTCTGCATTGTAAAAAGTGAGATAGAAAAAACAGGTTTTCACCCGATCAACCATGCCAGCTTCTACCAGGGCATTAGTAAACAACCCATAGTGAAAAATTAAGTTATACAGGTTCCTTGGTTCGTTGTTGTACATCCCATGTTTTAGAGCAAAACGTAGATGGGTGTTCAGGCGAACCATGATCATCGTTATCAGATCATCATCTTTCAACTCAATGCCTTTGCGACCCAACATCCCTACTTGTTCGACACACAGGGTTGACAGGTCAAAATCTCCTTTCTCAAGAAAATTAATGTAGACATTTCCAATCAAGCGAAGACTTTTTTGCTCGAAAAACAATTTTGTTTCCTCAATTGTTTTCATCTCGTCCTGCATCGTTTTAAAGGAGATATCCTCCCGGATTGATGGCTGAACCTTGAAGAAGGAATCTGGTAGCTGGTGTTTAAATTCAACATAAAATCGAAGTAATTCGCCCAATCCTTCAATTATCAATGCCTTCGGCTCTTTGTATGGAGTGAAGGTGAGTAAATCGATAAGCTGATTCTGTGCTTCAAATAATTGTAATTGCTCTTTGGGGTAGGCTTCTTTCGTTTTTTTACGTGTTTCCTGTTGCGCTAAATTTCGAAAAATAGATTTGCTTCCCCCAAGTACCTGTTTGATTACATTATGGGTCTTGGTAGATAGTAAAACCGCGAGGACAAAAGGAAAATTTGTGAATAAAAAAACAGGGAAGAGGACGTGATAGTTGAAAACTAGACTTGGTGAAACATCATAGCCCAGTTCTGGGAGGAGTTTTAAAGTGTAGCAATGAGCTGCACAGGCCATAGTCCACCAGACATAGGACATGGTCGGCACATTTTCCATATAAAGATCAATTAACTTAGGGGCACTTTGTGCGGCTAAGCTGACCACTACGGTGACGCTGGCTAGAATAGAACTGAGATATACCGTCCAAACGATTGGGGAATATCCCGCATCAATGTTAAGCCAACCTAATTGATCGGGAGTAGGTAAAACGTTCTCGTAAACTGGAAAAATGAACGTAACGAACAGACGATCAAGCACAATCACTAGCAGCATGCAAATGATCGCAATCCGTAAAGATAAGTTACTGGTAAGAAGCTTTATGATCGGCTGGAAGAAACCGCTTCCGATCGCGGTATCTGCGCGGATAGCTTGTGACTGCATGATTTTCGAGGCCTAACCCGTTTTTCGTGTAATCATCTTAGTCTTCATCTTCGGAAATTGGTCTTTGATAACGGATCCTGCCCTCATTCGTCTCTAAAATAGCTTGGAATGTAGGTTTGTGCTCTAGTTCCAACTTTTCTTCCTCATCCATTTCATAAATGGTCTTCGCTCGCTTAGCGGTGACAAGGACTTTCTCAAAAAGATTGATTCCATCTTGTTTATTATGTTCTTCCATAAATTTAAGATAGTCCGAATTCATTTAAATCTCCGAAAAAATGTTTGGTAATGAACTAACGAATTTGTCTAAGAAGATCCTCAGCTTCTTGCTGAAAAGGAGAGTCTTTCATCTCAGAAAGTTTGCTCAGATGACCGGTAGCTTCTTCTTTTTTGTTCTGGTTCAAACTGATGCGGGCAAGATTGCGTAAGCGCAAATCATCCCAACGGGCATTATCGAGCTGTAGTAGATATTTGCGTGCCTCGTCAATTTTGCCCTGAGCCTCCATTACAGCTGACAAGTTCAGTCGGGCCATGTTTCTTGAAAAATCTGGAACCTCATTCCCAAGAATAATCTCCTTCAGTTGTTTTTCAGCTTCCCCCCAGTTTTTCAGTCGGCTCTGTGCTTCGGCAACTTGTAATTGACTGGCAATCTTCATAGATGCGGTATTTG
>CAJXNF010000327.1 GCA_913056375.1 uncultured Pseudomonadota bacterium
CCCTCTTCGTAAGATTGGCAACATACTTATCGGTGTGTTTTTAGCGATTTACCTAGTCTGGACCTTACTTACATTTTTGATGATGTTTGTTTCGTCTCTGAAGGATTTACTCGAAGCCTTTAAGCTGCCAGCAGTCGGAGATTGGGCGGGTATCGCGATGTTCTTCGATTTTACACCTACCTTGCGACACTACGAAAATTTGTTCTTGGACAAGAACTTTGGCACGTACATGATGAACAGCATCATCTCTGCGGGTGGTTCTGCAATCATCTCAGTAGTTCTGGGTTCAATGTGCGCTTATGCCCTCTCAAGGACTGAATTTCGCGGTAAGAAGGATCTGCTGTTCTGGATTATTTCTACTAGAATGGCGCCGGTTGTCGCAGTAATGGTTCCACTCTATGCGATCTTCAGGAACTTCGAATTGGTTGGAACTTTGCCAGGGCTGATTCTGGCTTATACGACTTTCAACCTCCCGTTCGCGATTTGGATCTTAAAAGGCTTCTTTGACAACGTGCCCTATTCCATTGAAGAGGCACAGATGTGCGATGGTGCAAATAGATTTGAAGCATTTGTCTCAATTCTACCCCTGGTTGCTCCAGGAATTGGAGCTTTCCTGATCTTGTGCGTTCTCTTCGGGTGGAACGATTTCTTGTTTGCCTCCATCATTGGATCAGGGGGTGCGAAAACACTTCCAGTCGCAACCAAAGAACTTGTGCAGCCCCAGAATATTCAGTGGGGTAGCATCATGGCAGCTGGTGTTGTCACAACCTTGCCAATGATGTTCCTTGGACTGCTGGTTCGTCGTTATCTAGTCACTGGCCTGACCATGGGCGCTGTTCGCGAATAATCTTCAACTAATCTGAAAACATGGCATCTGTTTCAATCAAAAACGTCTGGAAATACTACGGGGAAACTGCCGCAGTCAAAGACCTCAATCTTGAAGTCCAAAATGGAGAATTCCTTTGCGTATTAGGTCCTTCAGGATGTGGAAAATCTTCTAGTTTAAGAATGCTGGCTGGATTAGAACATATTTCTGCAGGTGATATTCATTTCGGTGATCGTCGAGTGAATGAATTGCCACCCAAGGATCGGGATATTGCGATGGTCTTTGAAAACTATGCTCTCTATCCGCATAAGACTGTTTTCGACAACATTGGAAACGCCCTCAAACTTCGCAAAGTTGATCCAACCACTATTCAGCAGAAAGTTGAGAGGGCTGCTGAAATGCTGGAAATCAAGCATCTGCTTCAACGCAAACCAATGGAGCTTTCAGGTGGCCAGAAGCAGAGAGTGGCGATTGGACGTGCGATCGTGCGGGAACCGGAGTTGTTTCTATTTGATGAGCCCATTGCTCACTTGGATGCCAAGCTCAGAGCTCACATGCGAGGAGAACTAAAGATTCTTCAGAGAAAACTAGGGACTACGATGGTCTATGTGACTCATGATCAGATGGAAGCTCTTTCGATGGCGGATCGTGTAGCGGTCATGCACGAGGGAGTTTTGCAGCAATATGGAACACCCCAAGAGATTTATCACAAACCAGTGAATGCTTGGGTTGCTGGTTTCGTTGGCGAACCACCCATGAATTTTCTAGATTGTGAGCTAGTCCAAGAGGGTGACGCTATTCAGGTGAAACATTCTACCTTCTCAGTGTCTCTTCTTCCTGAACAAGCGAGTATCATCAACAGCGCAAAGCTTGAACGCAAAGTTCAGCTAGCGATTCGTCCGGACGAGATTCACATCAACGGAAAGCAATCAGCTGAGTCAATCAAAGCTGAGGTGAAGATCACAGAGCCTCTTGGAGGAGATATGCTGGTTGATACCACCGTTGGTAAGGAAAAAGTCTTGGTCAAAACGAAACCAGATTTTACTGCTTCGATGGGAGAGGAGTGTTTCCTTAGCTTCGACAAACAGCGCTGGCATGTCTTTTCAAGTGAGACAGGATTAGCTTTCTTTTAAAAACATCATTTAAGACAAAAGGCATACTCAGTCGTTCCTAACAATATTCGTAGATTCGAACTTTTCAAGTAATTGGTGAAGAAAAATGGCACCTTCCCAAAAGATAGGGGTTTTATTTCTTGGTAAATTTGCAGGGTGGGAAGCGCTTTAGAATTTTCAAAGGGGCCTGGGGTTTTAATTTGGTGTCGGCAAGAGCACTTGTATAGCGGGTATTTGAACAGACTTTGATCGAACACCCTAGTCCATCTGAAATTACCAGTGTTTCATATTGCCTAAGAACAGATCTTTCAGCTCTCCGGGGCCAGCAGGAATAGGAGCTAGCTTTGTTACCCTGTGCTGAGGCAATGTTCCCTCCACCAAGGCTGGCACATCCTCAGGACCATAGCCGACGGCTTTCAGTCCGTTGGGTAAGCCTGCCTTCTTCATCAAGTCAATCACAGCAGTTGCCAAAACCTCTCCTGCATCATCTGGTGTCGCCCCACGAACATCGGTTCCCATCAACTCTGCACAGCGCAGATGATTTTCTGGGTCTGCATTTCCTGTCCAACGAAACACAGCCGGGGCATTCAAGATCACAGACATTCCATGAGGTACGGTGGGATGATCGGGTGGGTAATCCGGAGGAACATATTCCTTGACCATACCACTGACTGGATAGGACATTCCGTGAGGCAGGTGTACACCCGCATTCCCGAAACCAATTCCAGCATACGTTGCACCCAACAGAATGGCTCCTCGGGCTTCGTCATCTTCAGGATCATCCAAAACACGCTGTAGATTTTGGGAAATCAACTTCAAACATTCTGACGCCCAAATACGACTGATCGGGTTGGAACCTTGGTAAGCGGGTCTCATTCCTGGTGAATCCGGTGCTGGTCTTTGGTGATAAGGGAGCGCGGTCAAGGATTCAAGAGCGTGACTGACCTGATCAAGAGCCGTGCAGGCAGTCACCATCTTTGGAAGACTTCTTGTGTTATCGGGATCAATGATCCCCATCAGTGGACGTAGAGATCGATGGGCAATCCCCGTCTTTGCTTCCATTGAAAGCAGATCAAAGATGGCGACCCCAGTTGTCTCGCTGCCAGTTCCGGCTGTTGTAGGAACACAGATCATGGGTTTGATTGGGCCTGGAACTGGTTTCCCTTTGCCTATCGGTGGGTTGACGTAGTCGAGAAAATCTTCAGGCGGATATGTCGCGTAAAGATTTGCTGCTTTCACGGTATCCATACTGGATCCACCGCCAACACCTAAATAGCCATCAAATTTCCCCTTTTTGGCAAAATCAATTGCTTCGAGGAAAGAGACATCGGTAGGTTCCACTGAAACACCAGAATAAATCTCATATTCTAGTCCGACTTCCTTGAGCGAAGCTTCAACCACTTCCATTGTAGAGAGTTTGGCTACTCGATTATCTGTACAGATCATCAAACGTTTGACCCCCATGTTCTTGAAGTCACTTCCAATCTCTTTGGTGACTCCTTTACCAAACTTGATGCTTGAGGTGTCCATCGTGAAGGCAGTTTCCAACTTCATTAGCATCTCCAGGATAAATTAACGATTAATCAAATATTTCTGCAAATTATTAGAAACCCTCAGTCAATCAGCAAGTGCTAAGCATAGGTGCCTGATTTTTTTATTGATAGTCATATCGTTTTTCGAATTATCCAAGCCATTTACATTCTTAACTTCGTTATGAAAAATTCGGCCTAAATATCTTAAAAAAATCTTAGGGCTTGAACTGATTACTCTGAAAACATATTTGCAAAATTTATCAATTCAATTAGCGCAGAAGATCCAGCTAATAAAGCCTTTACTTAGGTTAATGTATCTTGGTAATGGGGGTTAGAGTCATCTCAAGGAAAAGAAAAATTCCACCAAACACGGTTGAGAAGATTGACCTTCATCCAGACGACGAGTATGCATTAAAGTTAATTACGAATTCTGCTCAATTCACGTGTTCTCTTGGAGAAAAATGTATAGAAAAAATCTGTTGCGCCAAAAACTTCTGGCTGGTGAAAAATTG
>CAJXNF010000328.1 GCA_913056375.1 uncultured Pseudomonadota bacterium
CCAGCTATCAAAGTATTGCCGTCCCCAACAATTTCTTGAATGGTGCTGCACCCGGATGACAAAAAACCTATCGTTGTGATGGCTAAGATCAGATTTTTTAACTTCATGAATTTCTCCTGTGAATGCTGAAGATTTTTGTTCTAGGGGTATTATCGACTCTTTGAACAAAATCTTTAGCTTTTCGGAAAAGTTCTCTTTATTTTTTTGCCTCTTTACAGGAATGAACAAAAATTACTGAAAAAATTGAATCAATGGTCCTACGAAACTTTATGAAAAAATGCTGTGAAGGAGCTGAGTGTTGAATCTGACATCTGAAAATCAAAGTCTTTTGGACTATATCGCACAATCACAACAAAAGATGGACTCCAACACGATTCTGGAGTCTGTTGTAAAAAATCTTGAATTCGTGATTTGCGAAATTCCAGAGCGAGCAACCAAAACAGATTTGTTTGAAGCTTTGGCTCGAACTGTTCGAGACCGGCTGATCTGGCAACTTAATGAAACCCAACAGCGATATGAAAAATCTGAGGCCAAACAAGTCAATTATTTGTCCCTTGAATATCTGATTGGTCGAAGTCTTCGCAACAATCTTGTTAACCTAGGGATCTATGATGTCTGCCAGAAGGTAATGGAGCAACTAGGCGTAAGCCTTATAGAAATTGAGGAGTGCGAGCGAGATGCAGGTTTGGGTAATGGAGGTCTTGGACGTTTAGCGGCTTGTTTTCTTGTCTCCATGGCAACCCTGCAGTTGCCTGCTTTTGGCTACGGTATTCGCTATGAGTATGGGATTTTTCAGCAAAAATTTGAGAATGGACAACAAATCGAATTTCCCGATGGTTGGCTGGAAAATGGTTATCCTTGGGAAATTCGTCGACCACACATCAACTACCCAGTCCGTTTTTATGGGAGAGTGATTGATGAAACTGATGAGCGGGGAAGATCAAAACGTCGTTGGGTGGAAGCAGAACAAGCGAGAGCAGTGGCTTTTGATGTGCCAGTCAGTGGTTACGCCAATGAGACTGTGAATGTTTTAAGACTTTGGTCTGCCAGAGCTGTTCGAGATTTTGATTTGGCGAGCTTCAATCGGGGAGATTATTTACAAGCTGTGATGGATAAACAGCGAGTAGAAACAATCTCAAAGGTTTTGTATCCGAATGACCAGGCATTCAGTGGAAAGGAGCTGCGGCTAAAGCAGCAATATTTCTTCGTGTCAGCTTCCCTGCAGGATATGATTGTTCGCTTTAAGGACCGAAATCAGCCCTGGGGTGCCTTCCCAGATTATATGGCAATTCAACTTAACGATACGCATCCTTCGATTGCAATCCCTGAACTGATGCGACTGTTGATTGACGAGGAGGGGTTGGAATGGGACGAAGCTTGGCAAATATGTCGTCAAACCTTTGCTTATACAAATCATACGGTTTTGCCGGAAGCTCTCGAGCGTTGGTCTGTTGAATTGCTCAACAATTTGCTTCCAAGACACATGGAACTGATCTATCAGATCAATGATCGATTTCTTCAGCAGGTCAGACACAAAAATCCCAGAGATCCGGGTTTACTATCCAGAGTCTCCATGATTGAAGAAGGTTGGGAAAAGCAAGTACGGATGCCTTTTCTATCGATTGTTGGCAGCCACACAACAAATGGAGTAGCGGCGCTGCATACCGAACTGCTTAAAGAGACAATCTTTCGAGACTTTTACAATTTGTTCCCAGAGCGGTTTCAGAACAAGACCAATGGAATTACCCCAAGGCTTTGGTTACGTTGTGCGAATCCTGAGTTAGCAGAGCTAATCAGTGATCATATTGGCAGTGATTGGATCACAGATCTGGATAAGCTGGAAAATTTGTTGGATTTGGCTTCATCAGAAAGTTTTCAACATCAATGGCAAGAGGTAAAGAAACTGAAAAAACAGCAACTTTGTGAGTGGATCTTAGCAACTCACAAAGTTGAACTGGCAGTTGATTCTCTCTTTGATGTCCAGGTCAAACGGATTCATGAATATAAGCGTCAGTTGCTCAATATCCTTCATGTGGTTCATCTGTACGATCAGTTGAGAAACAACCCAAAAATGAATGTTCCCAAGCGAACCTTTTTGTTTGGAGGGAAGGCTGCACCAGGTTACTACATGGCGAAGCAAATTATTCGCTTGATCAATGACGTTGCTGCAAAAGTAAACAAGGATGTTGAGATTGATGACAGGCTTCGAGTTCTCTTTGTGACCAATTATGGTGTGTCCAACTCGGAAAAAATCATCGCGGCCAGCGAGGTCTCAGAACATATTTCTACAGCAGGGACAGAGGCATCAGGCACAAGTAATATGAAGTTTTCTTTGAACGGCTGCATTCTGCTCGGAACCCACGATGGTGCAACAATCGAAATTGGAGAGGAAGTTGGATCAGAGAATATTTTTACCTTTGGATTGAAGGCGAATGATGTTCAGCAGTTGAGGGCAAATGGCTATGATCCCCAGCAGATTTATAATGACAATCCCCGAGTAAAAAATGTCTTAGATCTTGTTGGCTCTGGCTTTTTTAATCCCCAAGAACCTCAACGTTATCGGGATCTTATTGATTCTCTGATTTCTAATGATCATTACTTGCTTCTTGCAGATTTTGAAGACTACGCAGCTTGCCAAGAGCTAGTGGGAAAAACTTATCAAGATGTTCCTGCCTGGACCCAGATGTCGATTGCAAATACTGCCAAAGTTGGCAAATTTTCAAGTGATCGGACGATCAGTGAATATGCAACCCAGATTTGGAATGTCCACCCTTTACTTCATGGAAGATGATTAACTGGCAATGAAGTTAAATTTATTTAGATTTTGTTGGGGCCTGATCCTTTTGGGATTCCTCCCCACAAATGTAAACGCACAGAACTCAGTCCAACCTGAGCTTTACAGCTATCAAACTTTTGGCAATCGTGGCAGTTCCTACACTAGTGTTGCTACTGGTTTGGGAATTTATCTGATGGACCGTGAGGATGGTGGCCCACAACGATATCTGCAAAGTTTAGTGTTGTTTGTTCCGCAGGCCAGTCTGGGTACTGACAGCAAACTTGGGGATCATTTCCTTTTGTCATCTGGCCAAGGTCTGGAGTTAGTCCTTCATGACCAATGGCGAGACCCTGTTGGGAAAGGAGCCCAAATTTCACTCAGGCATTTGAGATGGAATGCAGCAGCCAAAGCGGAGAATGAGAAGGGAGAACCGGCTTCAACGACCATTTTTCACATGGGTTGGAATGGATCTATGGAGGCGATCCCAACGAATCTGGTATGGTTTGTTGGTTTAGACGTCGCCCAGTTGTTTCTGCCAGGGACTAGCTATGGTGAAATACAAGGTGCAGTTGGTCTTCGCCTGAACTGGTAACTTTAGAAATCTCATATCTCTCATTTTCTATTCACTTCTTCTCTCCAAATCTGTGAAGTCCATCCGTGATTTCAAAGTCCAAGTCCTGCAAAAGGATGGTTCCAGAAACTCCCTTCATGACGCCGTAGCTGTTGAAGAACCCCTTGAAATTAGGTTGTCTGTAGAAGGTTTTACCCTACGGGTAGCGACAACGATGCGTACCCCAGGTAATGACAAAGAATTGGCGCTTGGATTCCTTTGGTCAGAAGGAATAATCAGGGACATTGAGTCGATTCAGTCAGTGAAAAGATCGGCAGACCCTAGGCTGGAAGTTTCAGAAAATGTAATTGTTGTAGAACTATCTGCAGGAACTGAAGTGGACTGGAGCCGTCTAAATCGAAGAACAGATGTACAATCTAGCTGTGGAATCTGCGGGCGTCAGTCTCTTCAAAGCCTCAAAAATTTTCAAATCAGTCAACCTAAAGGAGCTTCCTGGCCAGAGGATCTATCTTTAGGAATTTTCTTGGAGCAGCTCTCTAGCTCACAAAATATGTTTCAGAGAACTGGAGGTGTCCACGCCTCAGGACTTTTCGACTACGATGGGAATTTGATTTGTTTGCGAGAGGATGT
>CAJXNF010000329.1 GCA_913056375.1 uncultured Pseudomonadota bacterium
GCCCTCCATGTATTCGCCTGCCAGAGGACCAGACATGGTTCGGACAGCTCCAGCAAAAAATCGAAACACGTCTACAATTGCTGGAATTTCTGGTCGTAATTTCAGAAAATGAAGATTTTTTGAAATTCAGAGATCGGAGGCACACCTAAAGCCAATATAAATCGCATAGAAATCTTTTGGCTTGAATGCGGAGTGTTCCCGGTGCATCGGTCGGGCTCCATACCACCAAGAGCCACCTCTGGTTCGAGCTTGTGGACCTTCCCCTTGAATCCATTCCCAGACGTTCGCTCCCATTTCATAAAGCCCATTGACCCCCGCCTTGCTGTTTCCAGCCATAGTATGGCCCGTTCCACGACGCAGATTTACACCGTGATCCACTGAGAGAGATGGACCACATTCACCCAAGCAATTTGCACCAGTCGGATCATCTCCTGTGGGATAGGCATAGACTTTTCCAAATTCAAAGTCAGCCGGAGGGTTTCTTCTTTGCTCATGATAAGCAGCGCTAGACCATTCTTCATCAGTTGGCAACCGTTTACCGGCCCACTCACAGTATGCTTGGGCTTCTGCATAATTCAGATGCACCGCAGGTTCTTGATCATTCGCCGTAACTCCATGGGGTCTCTGCCAAGTCCAACCAGGCCGGCGCTCCCATCCAGCGCCGTACTCAAAACCACCTCCCTCTACCTCAGCTCTGGAACGAAACTTTGTTGATTCGACAAATTTCCGAAAATCTCCAATCGTCACTTCAGTGCGATCCATCTGGAAATCATTGAACTTCTGCATCTCCTGACCTTGTCCAGATGCAGTTGACGCAAGAGAAAATAAAAGACAAATCACCAGGACGATACTTGGCTTTCTGCGCATCAAATTCATGAGAAGGTTTGGTTAGCTTAAAGTTGGGTTATTGTTTGTCGTACAAGAAAGGAGAGAGTTAGTAAGGTAGGCTAGTGAGGGTAAGATCGTCAACCCTGAATTACTTGGATCGACGATCTCACTGCATCAGGCAGTTGGGTGATCAAGCTTCAATCAACTCTGGTCGTGGTTGAACCTTTTTCCGTAGATTGCGGTTACGCTTCTCGTGATTTTCAGAAGAAAAATCAAAGTCCATCAGATGTTGCATAAACCAGTCGAAATAATCTCGCTCTAGAAAGCTCCAAAGCGTCAAAACATTCCGATCCTCCTCCCAATCAGTCCTGGCTTTTCGTATTCGATCCATTGCCAGAGTATGTTCTCTCCGGTGTTCGGATAAAAAGGGGTATCCCGACCTAATCATACGGGCTTCTTCATCTGTAAATCGATGCTTGGTGTGTCTTTCAAGACGATCCAGCCACTCATCAATGACTTCATCTTCAGAAGAAGGCAACACCTCAATGAGTTTCTCAAGGATCTCGATTTCCTCCTTTTGAAGCTGATTGACCACCCTTAGATTTTGCCAAAGCGCAGTTTGATTGAATTGAACTGACATGGAGCCTCCAAGGAAGTGAGGGATAATCATCTCGATTGAGCGAGAAGGAATATAAAATATCTTTTAATGATTTTTATAATAATTGTCAAATAAAAATTATTATTAGGACGAAATATCCTCTAATCTTTTCTTGCCCCACTAACTTGAAACCCTCAATATATAGTCAATCCATTGCAATCTTTTCTATAATTGACCTATGATTTCTCTGGAATTCAAATCATCACACTGTCTGGTAAACTGAAAAAGTTCTCGAATTACCTACATATTTCAAAATGACTGAAAGAGTATGATTCTGATAAAGACAGCTAAATTAGCTTCGCTGGTGGGGCTTCTGCTCTTATTGGGCAGCTGTAACACGCTTTATCTAGGGTACAACAACCTAAACTGGTTAACACGCTGGAGGCTTGATTCTTACCTCGACCTTACAAGCGAGCAGGACAGCTGGCTGAATGTGCAATTAGCTGAACACATTGCCTGGCACCGCAAAGAAGAGTTGCCTCAGTACGTTGACTTTCTTAGAGAAATCCAGATAAACGCTCGGGATGGATTGACTCGAGAAGAATGGAAGGAAGGGCTTGAAAAGGTTGAGCTTGGTTGGCAGCGAATCTTGGACCGATTGCGACCGGATGCCGCCAAATTACTAGCTGATTTAGATTCGGAGCAAGTGGAGGAATTACGGAGTGACTTCCAAGAGGAAAACGAGGAGATAGCAGAACGGTTAGCAGAACCTACTGCAGAAAGAGAAGAGAAGCGCCGTGAGCGCAGGCAGGAGAGTCTTGAGGAATGGTTCGGTGATTGGTCACCGGAACAAATTCTGGCTTTGGAGGGCATCTGGCAAAAATCCAGACCCGAAGTTGATGAAACGAAATCACGCTTGGAACGCCGAGAGAAGTCACAAGCAGAGTTTTTCAATTTTCTGAATCAACAACCAAATCAAGAACAGGCAGAGCAGTGGCTGATAGGCTGGCAACGTCAGCTTCAAGGGGACGATCAGCAAAATGATTGGCGTAGTCGGTATGAAGCCAGAATACTAGCGATTGATCAAATACTCACTGCTCCGCAGCGAGAACATGCGCTGGCAAAACTGGAGGAATATATCGTTGAAATAGAAAAACTTATTGCTGAAAACTAAACCAGCAGCTCGTTAAGAAGTGCTCGGTTTTAATTCAAAAAAACCTCTGCTTCTCCAATGATTGTTTGGGCTTGCGGGGTATCAGCAAACAGTTCAATCTTCGCCATCCACTTGCCACCTTCCTCCCATTTATTGGCAATTCGACCTGAACAGCAAACAGTCTCACCGATGTGTGTCATTGCAGTAAAGCGAGCCTGATAGCTGCGTATCTGCTTTTGTGGGATCCAATTCGTCAACATCTTGCCAAGGTAACCCATCGAGAGCATCCCATGTGCAATCACATCATCCAGCCCTGCCTCTTTTGCATAATCATAATCCACATGAATTGGATTGTGATCTCCTGAAGCACCACAGTACAGTGCGAGAGCATGCCTTGTGAGCGGTTCAGTTTTCATCACAGGAAGTTCGTCCCCAATGTTCCAATCTGCAGCTTTGGGCATATTCTCAAAACTCTCTAGGCGTTTCTGAAGACGTAGGTAGTCTGACTCTCAACACAAAGGATATCATGCTGATTGGTCAGCGTGTTATCTGAAACAACAAACTCCAGTTGTCCATTTTTCTTTTCAAAAATTTCCCGGATTGTTTTGACGAATGTAATCTGATCACCTGCACAGATCGGCTGGTGATAGGTAAACTTTTGCTCTGCATGCAGCAAGCGCCTTACGTTCTGCTCAAAAAAATCACAAAGCCTATCCAATTCAAAAGCATCTGACTCCAGCATAAATGGGAAAGTCGGTGGAGCGAGCAGATCTGAATAACCCTCTGCTCGGGCTTTTTCAGCATCACTGTAAACTGGATCTGTTAAACCCAAAGCTTTAGCCACAAACTTCAATCGTCCCACCTCGACAGCAAGCTGAACAGGTTCAAAGGAATAGCCAATCAAATTTTTGTCAATCATTCCTAGTTTCAATTGGGGCTCTTGTCAGCTGTTCTTGATGTAAGAACTGTCTGCAAGAGATGTCATTTTCTCAAAGGGGCGGCTACTTAAATTGCATGAGGAATTCCTTTCGAAATTTCCATTCCTCTCACTGCAAAACGCTCCGCCAGAGGACCAAGAGTTTTTGCTCTAGGATCTGCTGCATTGCCTTCTCGGGCCCGATCTGCAATTCCAACAAAGATTACTGCAAATCGGTAAAGCGCAAACGCTTTATGAAAGGGTTGCAGAGTTGACACTTGACTGAGAGAAGCATTGTAACGACCGACAAACTCTTCCTCCGTTGGTAAGGCATACTCCTTCAGATCAAAACCCAGCAGACCGCCGTATTCATCGGGTGACGTATGCCAGGGCATACAACAAAAGCCAAGATCCGCTAGGGGGTGTCCCAACGTAGAGAGTTCCCAATCGAGGATTGCCGAAACTTTCGCTTC
>CAJXNF010000330.1 GCA_913056375.1 uncultured Pseudomonadota bacterium
GATATAAGCTCATGCAGCTTGAATAATCAGCGTAAGTTATTGATTTTATTTGGTTTAGTGGTGAGCCGTACAGGATTCGAACCTGTGACCCACTGATTAAAAGTCAGTTGCTCCTAAATTTTCAAACTCGTTTAGCTAATCATAATAGATACATAGTTACTGCATATGTGCATTAATATCAATGTGTTGCACATGTGCAGTGACTTAGTACTTTTAATCATTATAGAATATAGTATCATAAATGTAGCCCCAATGTAGCCCTATTTGAGGATTCATGCGCCTAACTCAACAAATCATCAGAGACACCTTAAGCCCTGATAACGGACGTATCACACTTACGGATGGCAGAGGCTTGCAGTTACGGATCACCAGCAGTGGAAAACGCACGTGGAGTTTGCAATACCGCTTTAATGGACGAATGCTCAAAACAACCATTGGAGAATGGCCCGCAGTTTCTGTTTCAGATGCAAGAAAACTTGCAGATGCAGAACGGCTGAAGTTAGCTCAGGGCGTTGATCCACAAACAGAGAAGAAGAACGCAAAGACAAAGGGGCTGAGTTTTCAAGCTGCATGGGAAATGTTCGATGCTCTCTACATCGCAGAAAAGAAACCCAAAACAGCAAAAGAATATAGACGTTCAAAAATTAATGAATTCACACAGGAGATAATTATTAATCCGGATGCACAGAAGGAATTAATGAGCGACTTTGAAAAGAACTGTAACATTCTTAGAAGAGAGCAAGAAATTATTCAAGAAAAAACAAAAGAACACAATACCTGAGGCACTGATGTTGACAAAAATGATTATTCAAGAAGATTCAATACAAAGAATAGAAAAAGTTTCGGAAAAAATAGCGTCTACAAATGATGTGCATTGGCATAAAATCCATGGATTTTTATTGTTTGAATCACTAAAGAAAATAAAGTTACACATCCCCTGGCGTACGTTCTTGACCGGAAATGTATCTACAGCTTCCTTGAAAGGATGGGGAAGGCATGGGGCTCCTTTTTGATGGTCGATTTTTTCGATAATCTCGAGGATCGGTTCAACCTCTCTATTCTCAATGGCATGAATAATCCTTTTCCAAAGCGGATGGCAGACGTCTTGAGAAAGGGAGTTTGGTAATTTTTGAGATGGGATATTGAATTGATGCTTAGCCGACTTTTTTGAGCTAATATTTTTTCTCATTCGGTTGGTTGGCCGCTGTTTAAAGATTATACATGTTACCTATTCGATTTTTGGTGCATATTTCTACTTGGAAGGTGGATTTATTGAATCTGCTGCTCTGATTTTCATCGTTCTTGAGCCTTAAAGTTGTGCCAACTCTTTCCTTGCTCGCTCCAGCAGCTTGGCGAGTTTCTGGCCTTGGGGGCGATTCTCTTTGGCGACTTCCAAGAGTTCAACCTCTGTGGTTTTGGATACTCTTCCCGACTGACTTAATTCAATGATTGCATCGACCGTGTCGTTGGAGAGTTTGCGTTTCGACTCATTGGTCAGGGCCTGCAGAAGTGTATCTCCGATGAGACCCACTGATATGGTTTCTTCTTCGCGAATTTTTTGAGCTTGTTCCGGAGAATGGGCTTGGGTTGCTTCCTCTCCAAGGTTTGAAAGGGAGGTTAGCTGTTCAGTAGGCGCCAAGAATGCGTTAATCGTTTGAAGGTATGCATCGTTTGTTTCGTAGACTTTTTGGAGCTGCTGCCTGGCAATTTTGCATTGCTGTGCCTCAAGCTTGGGTTGACTTTTAATCAATGCATCTGAAATTCTTGTGCTGATCCAGGGAAATCTGCTGAAGTAAAGAGCGTTGATTGTGATCAGGATTTCGAGCTCTTTTCGGCTTAGGCTTCTGTTGATGATGGCCCCGGCCATCTGATCTGCAGGATAAAGCTGCTCGGCTCCGATGATTTTAAAAATTAATTCTGAAATATCTCGTTTGTGCTGAGAGTAATTGATGATCGTATTCGTGATATTTGCTTGAGACATGAGCTCAATAATCTCTGCGGCTTTAGCATGATGGGACGATACGAAATGCCTTGCTCGAAGAAATTGTTCCAGTGGCATAGCGTCGCCATGACGTTTTACCCGCTGTTGATATTCGGAGGAGAGCATTTCTTCAATCTCTCGGACTGCCAAAATGATGTGAATATCGATGTAGTTCTCCCAGTTATTTTTGTCGTGAATGAGATCTGGAATTAACCAAAAAAGTGATTCTGAGCTCAGGATTATTGCTGCATCGTCTTGATTGTTATTCGTGATGCTGAGCAATTGGTCAGTCAGGCTCGCCTCGGATGTTGGCTCCCAATTGCCTGAGGTGATTTCAAGTCGAGATGCTCGATCGCGCAGTGACTGTTGAATGGGGTAACTGATGCCTTGCCTGGATAAATCGTCTGAAGCTATGGCTAGCGCTGATTGAATGGCAGAAGTTCCAGTTTTCCCATGGCCAATGTGCAGGAAAAGTTTTGTTTTTTTCACTGCACTCCTGGCTTTCCCCCTAACTTTAGCATTGCTTCTGGAGAGGTTGTTTGCATTGTGTCGCGAAACTTTTGGGCATTGCGTTGAGCCACTATTTTGATCTAATCTTTTGTCAAATAGGGGTTTTGAGGTTTTAGATGGCGCGAAGGTTGGTCATTCACGTCGGAGCGCAGAAGTGTGCGTCGTCCTCGCTGCAAGCCTCTTTGCGTCTTGTCGCTCAGGCCTCCAAGGGCAGCCTTGGATTTTGCTTTTTGAATCCTGCGCAACTTCGTGATGCGGATCAAGCTCTCAAGAGGAGTCGAGATGATGCTCTTGGCTATGTCGATCGTGTCCTTTCTGCTCAATCGAGCTCCCAAGTTGTCGTTAGCCATGAAATGCTGGGCAATCGACCAGCATTGGTTTGTTCGATTGCAGAACGAGCATTACGGACGCATGATTTCGACCATGTGGTGATCTCGGGCTATTCCAGATTGCAGTCCAACTATCACGTATCTGCATTTTCTCAATGGTTTTTTCGAGATCGTAAGAAGCTGCTGGATGATTTAAAGGTATTGGCTGATTTCAATTTGGATTGGCGAAAATTTTCGGCATTGGAGCGAAGTCTTCTTGCGTTGTCTCTTGTCGGTAAGGATCGTAATTGGTTCTCCAACTATCAGCATTTCTGCGGCGGTATCAGTGGCCTCGGCAGTGCTGTAAGTGTTGTGAGTTGCCATATTCCGACGCGCGCTCTCCCCTACTCACTGCTCGAGCACTTTCTCTCGTCGACAGGGCTGACCCTGGAGCTTGACGATCTGTCTGCTTTTGATGTGCGGAAAAATCTTTCTTTTAACCCCTCCGTGATTCATGCCATGTCTGCGCATCTCAGCGCTTTGCGGCCGCACCAACAGTCGTTTTTCCCAGGACCCCATGAAGGAAATCGATGGCTCTTTCGTGTGTGCAAGCGCTTGACCGCTGCAGATCAATTGATGGCGGATTTTGATGCATTGTTTTCTCCTCGTTTGCAGCATTCGCTTGTTGGTCACCTTGATTGCAGAGCATCCTCGAGCAACCAGCAGTATTGCGATTTAATGTCTGTTGACTTCAATTATTTCAAGCCTTCGGATGAGGCTTTGCTGCTCTCGGAACAAGACTTGATTGGTCTTGCTGTTGAAACCGCACAGAGTCGGAATTCCGAAGAACTTGAGCAATTCAACCGCAAAGTTGAAAATGCCTGCATGCAAAGCATGCGCGCTGAGATTGTGAGTTCTTGAACGGGTTGATTTAGTTCAACCAGCCAGCACTCAGGATCACGGCCAAAGACAAAAACACTGCAAGGCAGGTCCATGTCAGCCGATTCAGTGTTGCCTCAGCACTGCTGGCGCTGCTGAACATGGAGCTGCCGCTGGCCGCCAATCCACCCATGCCATCGCCTTTGGGGCTGTGCAGCAGCACCAAGACGATCAACAGAAGGCCGGTGCCGATCCAGCTCCAGGACAAGATTGAGATGA
>CAJXNF010000331.1 GCA_913056375.1 uncultured Pseudomonadota bacterium
GCGGTGGTTTTGCTCGGTTTCGCTGTGCTGCTGTTGGTGGCTCTGCCCTGGTTGTCTGCTGAGGCCAGGCCGCTGTTGGTGCAGCAGCTCAGTGGTTTCCTGCGCACCGGTGCCTTGGTGTTCGGCGGTGGTCATGTGGTGCTCCCCTTGCTGGAGCAAGCGCTGGTGCCCAACGGTTGGATCGACCTGCAGCAGTTTCTGGCGGGCTATGGCGCTGCCCAGGCGGTGCCAGGGCCGATGTTCAGTTTCGCGGCCTTTCTTGGCTTTGATCTGCAGCCAGGGCTTCAGGGCATCGCCGGTTCTGTGATGGCGCTCGTTGCCCTGTTTTTTCCCTCGTTCTTGTTGGTTGGTGGGCTCTTGCCCTTCTGGAGTGACCTGGGCCGATTGGCTCCGATGCGTCGAGCCCTGCTGGGCATCAACGCTTCGGTGGTGGGCATCCTGCTGGCGGCGTTGTTTCAACCCGTCTGGCAAACAGCCATTCGTGGTGGCGCTGAGTTCAGCCTGGCCTTGGTGGCATTTGTGCTGTTGGTGTGTTGGCGCCAACCGGCGTGGCGGGTGGTGCTGTTGTGCGCTGTTGTCGGTGGACTGACCTTTATTTGATGCACACGCGCTGTTTACAGCCGTCCTTTGTGTTCTGCGCAACTGGCGCACGGTCGGTGTAATGCATTCAATGAACTTGTAACCGGTCGTTTCTTGCTGCGTCTAACTGAGTTGTATGGATAAAGATGTTAGAAAATTGATTCGCAACGGCCTTAAAGGAAAGCACTTTGATTTAGTGGAGAAGCATCGCCATAGCCTCCCTAATTTTGTCATTGTTGGGGCTGCAAAATCAGCCACGACGACGTTGACAACGTTGCTGCATCAGCATCCAGATGTATTCATCAGCAAACCCAAGGAGCCCAAATTTTTTGGTCGCAATTATGCCAAAGGATGGGATTGGTATTCCTCACGTTTTGCCGCAGGTCAGACGTTGTTGTTGCGAGGTGAGGCAAGTACAATGTATGCAAGTTTTCTGAATTCTTATCGGCATACACCTGCGTTGATGCATCGATATCTCCCCGATCTCAAGTTGATTTATATCGTTCGAGACCCTTTGGGTCGCATTGTGTCGCAATGGCGTCATCACCGGGGTCGCAATCCAGGCTGCGCTGACTTTGCTGATCTGATGCGGGATCGAGACCTGAGGCGGCGGATTGTGGGTTGTTCGATGTACTACAAGCAATTATCGAGGTTTCGCTCCTCCTATCCCGATTCTCAGATTCACTGCATGACGTTTGAGGATCTGCTGTCGTCGCCAAAGCAAGCGCTGAGAGACATGATGAGGTTTTTGGGAGTTAAGCCGCGTTTGAAACGACTGTTAGATAGCGAGGGCTGTCTTCCGCGTGAAAATGAGGCAGGGGCAAAGGGGCGTGGCCATGTCGAAAAGCCTGAGTGGACTCCAGCGCTGAGGGCCAAAGTCTTAAGTCAGATTCGACCTGATGCGAAAAAAATGTTGCACTATCTGGGTAAATCTTCTGATTTCTGGAACTTGTAATTTTTTGCTGTTGGATGATTGTGCAAGGCGAGCCAACGAATCAATGGACTGAAAAGTTTCTCCGCGTGGATTTCGGCGAGTATTTGATGAGCCGAAGCCAGGGCTTCCTGTTGGGTTTGTCCGCGAGTATTTTCAGATAATTTTTGATCTCGTTAATCATAAATGTTTGGTCCACGCCATGCGCTCGGCCAACGATGGATAAGGTCGCATCGATCATGTCCTTGATTTCCTGGCGCGCCTGATCGGACTGGTCCACGCTAGCCACAATGTGTATCAACCGATACTAGCGGGGCCGTTGGGGGTGTCAGCAAGGTGTGAGCGATCCGATGCGTTGTGCCTCTGGGGTTTGGCTGTCAGCGATCGCCTTCAAGCTTTTGCTTGACCTTGCTTGCTTTTTTGATCAATTTCTGGGCGGTGACGCGGTCGCTGCAGATTCGCGCCTGCAGTTCCAGGTCGTGCAGTTTGAGGAATTGTTTGAGTGGATTCATGTTGCACCTCCCTTAACCAAACCTTAATGCCGCTGGTTTGCTCGGTCCAGAGGTTTTATGCCTATTCGACCTGGGCCCATTCATCCCTGCGTTGGCTGGAATGGGCAGTCCCAAAAAACGGCCTGGAGGGGGAGCATCTCCCATGGGTACTCGGGGGTGATTGTTCCTGCTTGGATCGCGCGATACCGTTCGCTCAGCCATAGGGCTGCCCCCAGGCTCCAGTTGGGCAGGTTCGACAAAAGGCGCGCTTCGAATTCCTGATCGATGTCTTCCTCTTCGTAGAGGAGCACGGTCATGACTTCCCGATCGTCCATCAGCCAGCGCACCATGGGGGTCATGACGGCGTCGGGAATAAGCGATGTTGTGCGCCCGAGATTGTTCTGAATCAGGTGCACCATTTCATGTCGGATGATTTTGCCGACGTCCTGATGCTTGCTCTCTGCGTTGCGTTGGCAGAGCTCGATTACCCTTGTGCCTGAGATATAAGTTCCCAGCAGATGCGCGTTGCTCGCGCAATCATCGGTGTCGGAGATGACGGATACGCCTCCTGCAAGCAGGATGACGGAAAGACCGATATCCACCATAGGCCTGGCTTAAGATTTTCTTAACTATCTAAGGTGTTTGGCCCTGATCACAGGCCAGGGCTCAAGATTTCTTTACCTAGTGCTCTCGTGTGTTCCACAATACAGGCGTTGACGAAGCTTGGCTTCACAATGAAGGGTGGATAATTTTGTGAATGAATTATCAACAGTTATTCCGTATTTTGCGGTATCTGGTTGCCATCGGATTGATGGGTTGGGTGCTTGTCCTCTTTGTGGAGCACCAGCGTCTTCATGATCGTGGTTGCCTGACAGAGTCCAAATGGGCTGTTCAGAACGACGAAACTTACGACCGTGAGCTGGAGGTTGAATGATGTTGAAGCGATTTTCGTTTTCGGATCCAGTCTGGTTGATACCAGCTGTCATTATTTTTGTTGGTTGTGCGATTCAATCTCTGCATCTCAAGGAGCACAACCGCTACTGCAAGACCAGTGAGGAATGGCGTTCGGTTTATGACCAGAAAGCTTTGTCTGAGTACCGGGATCTCGAGGCCGATGACTGATTGTTCAGATTCGCTTTTGTCGATCCAGGGCGGTCATTTGTGCTGCTGTGCTCCATGTCACTGACTTTCGCATCCGACTGGTCTTAACTCAAACTGCTTTTGATTGGTGTCATGACGATGTCCTCCCTGCTGGAGGAGCAGCAGATTGCCAGGGGTTCTGATCGGAATTTGAAGCAATTGGTGCGTGAAGCCCTGGCTGAGCTGGCTGATTCGCCCTTGGACGGTGAGGATTACAACCGGGTTGTGGATGCTTTTGTGCGGCGCAATCTGATCTGAAGCTCATTTTTTTGCGAGTTTTCATGACGTTGCGCCGTCGCTCTGTTCTCAGCCTGCTTGGACTGGCAAGTGCTGGTTTGTTGTCTCAGCGATCGGGTTCGGCTGCAGCTTCTGATTCCGGGTCTGCGATTGCTTATTTAGAAGATGCTTCAACTTTAAGAGTTGAAAAAGGCACAAATGCAAATGATGTTAAAGTTTATATCACAGCTACATTTAATAAACCAAGAGAATATTACAAAATTGAAAGTAATAATATTATAGAATTTGGTGAAGATGAAGTAAAAATGTGTAAAAATATGGATAAAGAAAACCTTGAATGTCTTAAAAATACACATAATAGAAAACATATTGAAGAAATCTTCCCAGAAAATGAAATAAAACAAATTAGATTAGAATATTCAAGATTTCCAAATGAATTTATAATTAAAGTAAATGTAAGTGACTTAAAAGGATACAATGAGTTTTTATTAGAAAATAATAAAGGTCATTCTTATGATGCTTTGTTTGCATTAAAAAGAGATAATGAAGGAAATAGAATATTAGA
>CAJXNF010000332.1 GCA_913056375.1 uncultured Pseudomonadota bacterium
CTGACGCATGCCAGACGTTTCTTCCACCATAAGCGGAGACTTGAGAAGGATCTGGACACGAGGGCGGTGGAAGTTAATGCCCAGTTCCTTTGATGTGTTGGGCGGCATGCCGAAGGTTTGCTCGTAGTCAAAGCTGACCGAACCCTTTTCGAAGTCCGATACTTCCGCAGACCAACCACAGTTGTCGAGATCGCTATTGCGAATAAACCAACCACGTTTCTTTGATTTGTTAAGAGGTTGAATGGTGACTAATGGCTGGTAGCCAGAGACAAATTTCTTGTCTTGGAATACCAGGAATGAATCGAGATTGCGTGTAGCAAGTGCTGATGATGCTTTCGTAGCCATGAAGCAGAGAAGTTTCGTAGTGAGTTGACTTGGCCTTACACCCAATGGGATGCCAAGTCGATGCGTAATTATAGATCAGAAGGGAGCATTTTCGTCTGCATTGGGCAGATCAGGAAGTGGTTCATTCATTACAGCAACAGGCTCAGGAGCTGGCTGTGTTTCTTCAGGTTTAATCCAAGGATCTGAAGCAATTGCTTTGGGTATTGCCATTGCATCCTGGTGAGGCGACTCGTTGGCCAAAGTCTGCCCACCCCAAAGTGAGGCAGGCTTTGTGCCAGCGGTCATTGTATTACTTGGTTTAACCTCTCCTGTTGTTGTGGGTTTAGGAGCCAATGTCATGTTTTGTACCTGAACCTTTGTGGAGCTTTTAGGTTGACCTGTCGCTTTGTCAGTCCATGCATCAGTGGTTAATCGTCCGCAAATTGTCAAGCCAGTACCTTTGTTGGTCATAGTAGCCAGTAGCTCTGCCAAGTTGTAGCGATCATCTGATTTGTTAATCGCATAAAGATTAAACAGATCAGCTTGTTGTTTACCTGTGTTTACCGACAGTGTCTGGTTTGTAATAATAAAACCAGATTCTGTTTGGCGAAATTCTTTGTCATTGGTCTTGTCTACACCCCGAATGCAACGACCACCCAAAATGATTTCGTTCACAATGCCAAAGGTTTGGTAGTCCACCGGATAGATCGAACCACCGTGCACAGAATGCTCACGAGTCTTCAGGTCATGCCGCAGTTTGCCACCAGCAATAAAGAGCGTGCTGCCATTCTTGATACTGGAAAGGACACGGGCCTTGTCGTCTTTTCCGTAGACATGAACAGTGATAGGCGTCGGTGCTTTGTTAGCAGTCGGAGGCACTAGACAATTAATGATTACATTGGTGCGCGTTTGATCCACATAGATTTCTTTAGGGTTTTCAGTCGCTTGAACGGAAAGGTAAGCCTTGTTCATGGTCTAAGAGATTAGTGAGTTGATGCCCAGGTATAACCTGTCTTTGCATCACCTTCTATTTTGCAGCGGAAACCAAAGAAGTCACCCGCTTGCACAAAAGATGACAGGACAGATTGAATAATTTCTTTCTCAATTCCTGGGCGGCATGAGAGTTGAATCTCATCATGGATCATCGCATGTTGATGCCAGTCTTTGCCATAAACAAACCCTCTCCATTTGAGATTCTTTTGCACTGTGATGACTACTTGTTTCATCAACACAGCACCAGCTGATTGCAGCAGTGAATTCAATGCTTGGTATTCACTACGGCAATACAAAGGCCTACGGTCGAGGGCTAGTAAATGCCCTCGATCCGTAAGGCTTTTACTTAATGAATCCTTTAGTTCTTGGAGCGCTGGGACACCAGAGTAGAAGGAATCGATGGCAGATCTCCCCAGTTCTTTGAGTCGATCTGGGTCTTTTTCTTGTGGATCAATAATGCTACCTGCCTTAATGTGACCACAGCCATAAAGAATGCCGTAAAGAAGGCGCTTACTAATATCCCTTGTGGCAACTCCGAACATTGCTTGATTGTATGTATGGATGTCTTGACTATCATCGATGACCACATTTCCGTACGTGCCATCATCCCATAAAGCCAGATATCCAGCCAGACATCTAAGTTCCAAAGCCTTAGCGTCTGCCCCGATAAGAACCCAATCATCAGGAGCATGAAATAGATTCCTACATTCTTTTCCATAAGGTGAATAAACAGCAGGAATCTGGGCTGTATTGGGATTTCGATGGCTGCATCGTCCGGTGATACAACCGTTGGTGACCACATCACCATGCATGTATCCGTCTGGGGAAACCAGCTTGAGCCATGCGTTCTTACCATCTTTAATTTGACCGAGCCGTTTCTTGAGTAGCATGTACTCAGCAAGAGGTTTAGCTTCAGGATATGGAAGGGCCTCCAATACATCGTCGTCAAGGATTGGATTCCCTTTCTCAGTAGTGCGCTCAGGTTGCCAACCGTATTTGGAAGTGAGACGATCAATGATTTGCTGGCGTGAACCAGGGTTGAATTCTTCAGTCCGCACCTTGCGAAAAGGTACGCCTTTAACGTAGCCACGCTTGGTGTTGTTCACCTTGGGTGTGAACCATTCTTCATGTTCAATGGGAGGAAAGATTTCTTTGAGCTTTAGCTCGATCTTTTCTTTTGAAGACTCAAGCCCATCCACAAGATCAAGGCATTGATCAATATCAAATGGAAAGCCAGATCTAATTTGTCGCTCAATCGCTTGAGCAAAGTCATGCTCCAATCTGTAACAGGACTCAGCAACGTTTTGCCGTTTGATGACTTCAAAAAGTTTGTTGGTGACGTTGACGTCTTGCTGGCAGTAGACGAGCATCTCGTCAGAGTATTTAGAAAAGTCTTTGAAATCAATCTTGTTGTCACTGAGTCGATAGCCCCATGCTTTAAGACCGGCGGTTCCCCTGAGACCAGGCGGGACGTTTGCGTAGTGATTGAAATCAAGGTCAAGTAACTTTTCTTTTGGCCAGAGAAGTCTGGTCGCGACGAGTGTGTCGATGACATGTTGCTCTTTGCTCAGAAGATCTGGGTATAACTTTCTAATGACAGGGATGTCAAAAAAGATCACATTGTGGCCAATGAGACAATCAGCGGCAGCAATAAGAGCAAGAGCATCGTTAATAGACTCAGGCCCGTAACTAAGAGTTTTGTTTCGTGCGACATCGTGTAAAACGATGCAGAAGATTTCAGTAACATCATCATAAAGTCCGTTTGTTTCTAAATCAAATACGTACCAATTTTCATCGGAAGTATTTGGCTTCAGGTTGAACTTCGAGTTCTTTACTGGCAAGTTCGGCATCATTTTCGTTGATCCAATTAAGAATAGACATAGCACCTGTCTTGTTTGGAGAACAGAATGCTTTTGAAATCTGAGAGTCTTTTTGAATTGGAATTAATTCAAAACAATTGGCGTCAACGTTGGGAGAGACGGCGTAGGGAATTCCCTTGATCAATGTAGTGATCAAATAGGACACAAAAAAAATGCGGAACAGACAGATAGTATCTATTCCGCACAGATATGCAACCGTTTAATGTGAATAACCTGTCCAAGATCCCTGACGTTTTCTCTCGCTTAGTGCCTGGCTAGCAAGGGAGCCAGCACGTTGGGAGCCATGGACCAGGAGAGCAAACGGTTTGTCACCAAAGCAATGAGAGTCGTCGTGATCAATCTCTAATCCTTCAGCTTCTGCTTGCGCTTCAGTGTGTACTACGTGGGCCACGCGCCCGAAAATTCTGTAGTTGCTGGCGAGGAGAGGATCGAGATTGCCGCCCATTGAAGCAGTGAGAAACATGTTACTAGGAACATCACTTTGGTTGTTGAGCCAGAAATTAATTTGCTTAGTGAAGGCATAGAACTTGATGTGGGGTAGACGGCGGGCAACTTCTAGCCAAGATTGAAAATACAATTCAGACCAGAAGTCACCAGACTCGTGGATGCGACACAGGTCATACTGCGTTCGCTTACTACATTTAGCATCGATGCTGTGGCAAATTGTATCTGCTAATGCATTAACGGGATCTTCTGCGTTGTACAGAACAGACTTAAGTAGATCCCAGTTATACC
>CAJXNF010000333.1 GCA_913056375.1 uncultured Pseudomonadota bacterium
ACCCCAAATTTCTGGGTTTTGTTTGTGAGCTTGTGCCTCGGGACTCAACAGGAAATTAGCCACCAGCAGAGCCCCTTCCCGATTGGACGCATTGTAAGGAATTGCGACAAAGTGCGTGTTGCCAATCGTACCGGCTTTCAGAACAAAAGTGCGAGTACTCTCCGGAAGAAGGCCACTCGTAATGGCTGCTGAAGTGTCAGCGGGATTGAAGGACAAGGCAATGTCTACTTGGCCATCGTCAAGTAGCTGTCGTAAGGCGGGCCCACTTGCAGGAAAAGTTTCTCCTTGCCTCCAGAGATGAGGATGAATCTGTTCCAGATAGTCCCAGAGCGGTTGACTGGCTTCTTGGAATTGGTCCATCTCGATAGGGCTTTGAAGTGATTCTGGATTTTCAATCGTTTCAAGCAGGATCTGCTGAAGGAAAGTTGATCCAAGAAAATCAGGAGGTGCTGGATAGCTGAAGCGTCCAGGATTTTTTTTACTCCAAGCCAGCAAATCAGCCACACTCGTCGGTGGGTTTGGAATTCGCTCAGCATTGTAAGGAAAATTGAACTGGGCCATTCCCCATGGAGCTTCCAGACCGTCCACTGGAATAGTAAAATCGACTAAGGTAGTTGGCTTGTTCTCAAAATCAACAAGAGAGAAGTTGGGGAGAGTTTCCGTGAATGGTCCATAAAGCAGCTGATTTTCCTTCATCTTTGCGAAGTTTTCACCATTGATCCAAATTAAATCCACAGACCCATCTTGATCACGGCCCGCAATTTTTTCAGCCAGCACTCGATTTACTGCCTCTGAGGTGTCGCTGAGCTTTACATGCTTCAACTCTACATCGTACTTCCTATTCACCTCCTGACCAACCCAACGGATATATTGGTTGATTTCTACTCCACCGCCCCAAGCATTCCAATAAACTGTTTGTCCTTTTCCTAACTCTTTAATTTCTGTCCAACCATTTGCAGAAGCTGGATTATCTAACAGCAAGAAAACTAGGGTCAGTAGAATGAAATTAACGCGATGTAATCGGGCCATGATTGGTATAATCCACGATTGATTTGTATTTTTTGAAGACACATTTACTCAATAGGGTTGTTACCAGATAACGAATCGTCAAGTATTTTACCAAAATAATTATCCTCAATTTTTATTGAACCGTCTGTTTCAGACAAGCATTTCTACTGATATTTTATTGGTAAATAGTGTTGTTGCAGAACATTTTAGATCGGAATAGTTTGACAGGAATTTGAGGGTTGTTTTTGACCAGAACTCACATCTGTTAAACCAAATTCCATTAATACTGGGACAACCTTGCAGCATCAGATACGTGCTCGAAAAGGTGTTGACTGGTTTAGTCTACTTGCAGGTTGTCCAGCTGATTTCAAGGCGAGTTGGTTGGTCGTTTCGCTCCTTAAAAGCAAAACTTGGCAGGGGAAGGCTCTAGCAAGTTTGAAGAACCTTCAACAATCTTGGATGGAACTAGCTGAGGATCAATTGAGGCGTTTGCCTGATTGGCTACTGAAAAGGTGCAGTTTTTCTGAAATCACAGAAACCGTAATGTTCTCACCGACCTTGTGACCACTGCCCCCTGGGCGGCGTATTCGGTAATCCAATCCAGTAGGACTGACACAGTAGAGCAATTCATCTGAACCCAACTCCTCGACAAGGTCGATCTGCAAACTCATCTTGGCGGTTGACTCAAGAACAAAGTCTTCTGGACGAATGCCTACCTTCACGGGCTGGTCCGAAATCTGTGAGAAACCGGGAAGTTCAAAGCCATCCACATGGAGTGATCCTGCTTTAACTTCTCCAGAAACAAGGTTGATTCTGGGGGATCCAATGAAGGACGCGACGAATTCGGAGGCTGGCTTGCTATAAACCTCCATCGGTGTGCCGATTTGCTCCAATTCTCCATTATTCAGAACTGCCAGGCGGTCTCCGACTGTCATCGCTTCAATCTGATCGTGCGTAACAAAGATCGAAGTCACTCGGAGTTGCCTTTGCAACTTGCGGATATCCACCCGCATCTGTGCCCGTAATTGAGCATCCAGGTTAGAGAGGGGTTCATCAAAAAGGAACAATTTGGGTTCCCGAACAATCGCTCTACCCATTGCGACACGCTGACGTTGGCCTCCTGACAAGGCTTTGGGTTTACGCTCTAGCAAACCTTCAAGTTCAAGAGTTTTCGCAGCCTCCTTTACCAGCTGATCAATCTTTTCTTTTGGCACCTTACGGTTTTTCAGACCGTACGCCATGTTGTTGTAAACAGACATATGGGGATACAGAGCATAGTTCTGAAAAACCATTGCAATATCTCTCTCAGAAGGCTCCTTCTCATTAACTACCTGGTTCGCGATAAAAACCTCTCCATCATCAATTTTTTCGAGGCCCGCAATCATGCGTAGTAGCGTCGATTTACCGCAACCAGATGGCCCAACCAACACTACAAACTCTCCATCTGCTATATCAAGTGACACACCCTTGATAGCGGTAACATTTCCTGGATAAACTTTTTTTACATTTTTCAGTGAGACATTAGCCATTCATTTCTCAGATTCAATTAGACCTTTTACAAAAAGCTTCTGCATCGTTAAGACAACCAGAATTGGAGGAAGCATTGCAAGCAGAGATGTCATCATAATTATATGCCACTCTGGCGTTTGTTCTGCAGCCTCAATCATTTGCTTAATACTCATCACAATCGTGTATTTGCTTCTGTCTGTTGTTATTAGCAGAGGCCATAAGTACTGATTCCACCCATAAATAAATAGAACAACAAATAATGCAGCAATATTTGTTCTGGAAAGTGGAATCAAGAAATCGAAGAAAAATTTCATTGGGCCTGCACCATCCAGTCGAGCAGATTCTAACAACTCATCTGGAATAGTCATGAACATTTGCCGGAACATAAAGGTTGCTGTAGCAGAAGCAATCAGTGGAATACTTAGACCCACATATGAATTGAGCATTCCAAGATCAGCGACGACCTCAAAAGTCGGTAGTATTCTGACTTCTACTGGCAACATCAAAGTGATGAAAATCATCCAGAAGAAAAACATTTTAAAAGGAAATCTAAAGTAGACAATGGCAAAAGCAGAGAGTAAGGATATTGCAATTTTACCGATTGAAATACTCAGGGCCATTGCAAGACTATTCAACAGCATCAGCCAAACAGGTGCTGTACTAGTACCTTCTAAACCGGAACCTAAAAGAGTTTCTTTTAAATTTTGAAAAAATTGATCTCCAGGTAGAAGTGGGATTGGAACTTGTAACATCCTTATCCCATCATGAGAAGCTCCAACAAACATAACCCAGATTGGAAAGGCAATAATTATAATTCCTAGGATCAGTACCAAATAGGTTATAAAATCTAAAACAGGTCGATTTTCTATCATTTATATTCAACCTTTTTTTCAACAAAACGAAACTGGATCCCAGTAAGAAATATTACAATAACCATTAAAATTACTGATTGCGCAGCAGATCCACCAAGGTCAAGCCCAACAAAGCCATCGTTATAGACTTTATAAACTAGTATCTCAGTAGCATTCGCTGGACCTCCCTGAGTCATCACATGGATGATTCCAAAGGTATCAAAAAATGCGTATACAGTATTAATAACCAGCAAGAAGAACGTAATTGGTGAAATAAGCGGAAAAATAATTGTCCAAAATCTTCTTATTGGTCCTGACCCATCAATTGCCGCAGCTTCAATCATTGATCTAGGAATGGCATGAATTCCTGCCAAGAAGAATAAAAAATTGTAAGCAATCTGTTTCCAAGCAGCCACCATAATGACTAGCGCCATCGCCTGATTACCATTTAGTTTATAATTCCAATCTATCCCAAAAAGCTTCAAAAAATAGGTCACAATCCCAAGGCTTGGATCAAACATAAAGACCCAAAGTGCGCCTGCCAAAACA
>CAJXNF010000334.1 GCA_913056375.1 uncultured Pseudomonadota bacterium
GATACCATTCATCGATAGGTACAAAAGGCACAACGAGATGTCCATCAATATCGACATATAAGTAAAGCCCCAAGACAACTAGCAGAGCCACTGCAAATTCAGCAGCCAACCTTCCTTTGCCACTAATGCCATCGGCCTTGTCACTGTAGCTCTTGCGGGCTTCTTCCCCTCTCTCTATCCGCCGTTTGTGAAAGACCTTTGCCAGATCATCCAGCGCACCAATCAGCCCAAAGGAAAGCATGATCAGGAGCAAGGCGATGATGTACTGATTCAGAGTCGTCCAGAGCAGCGAAGAAATTAGGATGCCTACGATCAACACCCCACCTCCCATAATCGGGGTTGCTCCGGTGTACGGCCCTGTTTGTCTGCTAGCCGCTGTGAAATCGGAGGTGATTCCGCGACGCCGAAAAAGCTGTATTGTCATCGGCATCAGCCAAGTGATGATCAGATAAGCTGTCAAGAACGTCATCCCCCCACGGAAGAAGACGGACTTGAAAATCTGATAAGGCAACAAGGAATAGAGCAGGCTAGCGAGCAAAAGAGGATCCTAGGGAGGATTAGGGTATGACTCAGATGGTCATCAGTTCTTTTTCCTTGGCAGTCATTAATTCGCTCACTAGGTTGATGTGCTCATCCGTGAGCTTCTGGATATCTGCCTGGGCGCCCTTCTCTTCATCCTGAGAGATGAGCTTGTCTTTTTCCATCTTTTTCAAGGTGTCGTTGCCTTCCCGACGCACATTGCGTAAGGCTACTTTGACTTCTTCACCAATTTTCTTGGTCTGTTTGACTCGTTCCTTGCGTCGCTCTTCCGTGAAGGGAGGTAATAGTGCTCTGATGACGTTGCCATCATTGGACAAGCTGAAACCGAGGTTTGCTGCTTGAAGCGTTCGCTCGATCTCCTTGATCATGTTTTTTTCCCAAGGATTGATCATCAGCAGTTGAGGTTCTGGTGCAGAAACCGAGGCAACTTGTGTGATCGGAGTTGGAGATCCGTAGTAGTCAACTTTCTCGTTCTCAAGCATAGCTGGTGTAACTCGGCCCGCATGAATGTTGTTAAACTCCTGTCGCAGGTTGTTCAGCGTACTATCCATTTTTCGGCGAACGGTCTCTTGAACTTCTTCGATCGTCTCAGCTTGCATGATGTGTCTCTCAGCTAATCAGGGTGCCAACAGGTTCACCGCAAACTGCCCTCAGGATGGAGTCAGGGGCATTGATATCGAGAACCATGATTGGCAAATCATTGTCTTTACAGAAGGCAATCGCTGTGGAGTCCATGACCTTTAGATTCCGTTTGAGGACCTCAGCGTAATCGAGCTGTTCATAACGGACAGCGTCGGCATAGAGCATTGGATCTTTGTCATAGACACCATCAGTCTTGGTGGCCTTGATCACAATCTCTGCACTGATTTCAGACGCCCGTAGCACTGCCGCTGTATCTGTTGTGAAGAACGGGTTCCCAGTTCCTGCTGCGAAGATAACCACCCGTGACTTCTCCAAGTGCCGGTCAGCCCGACGCTTGATGTAGGGCTCAGCTACAGCACGGATATCAATGGCCGACATTACCCGAGTGGTGACCCCACGTTGCTCTAAAACTTCTTGCAGGCAGATGCTGTTGATCACGGTGGCCATCATTCCCATGTGATCACCAGCGACTCGGCCAATGTGCCCCTCAGCAGAGCGGGCACCTCGAAAAATGTTTCCACCCCCAACCACGACTCCTACGGCAACTCCCAGATCGTGAACCTTGGAGATGTTCTCAGCGATGGTTTGAACCACTTCATAGTCGAAACCAAAGCCCTTGGTTCCCCCAAGAGTTTCCCCGCTGAGTTTGAGAAGAATTCGCTGATAGGAAGGTTGCAAACGTCCTCAGAAGTTGAATTTGGCAAAGCTGTCGAATCGAAGTTCCACTCCCAGTTCCTTGGCTTTGTCATCTACCAACTGCTGAACAGTACGCTGGGGATCTTTGACGAAGGGTTGGGAACTAACGCAGATCTCTTTCAGGAACTTCTGAATCCGACCACTGACCATTTTCTCAATGATGTTGTCTGGCTTACCAGATTCACGAGCTTGTGCCACGAAGACTTCCTTTTCCTTGTCCAGCACAGATTGGTCTACTTGCTCCGGAAGAACCGCTTCTGCAGGAGTTGCAGCAATGTGCATTGCGATATCTCTGGCCAAAGATGTCAACTGGTCTTTATCTGCTGCACCGCTGGTTGCGATTGGGACAAGTACTCCGATTTTTCCAGTCATGTGAATGTAGGAGCCGATCACGCCTTCGTCTAGTTCGAAGCGCTTCGCTTCCGCAAACTGGATGTTTTCTCCGAGCTCAGCGACACTTTGGGTCAGCAGGTCCTGAATGGTTCCGGATCCATCAACTAAGGTTTGACCTGGGACCTCTACATCTCCTTGGGCAGCCACCTGACTACAGATGGTTTGCAGTAGATTTTGAAAACGTTCGTTCTTGGCAACAAAGTCTGTTTCACAGGACAGCTTGACGAGACTCGCAGTTCTTAGATCATCACTAACGTAAGCTGCGATGGCACCGTCATTGGTTTCTCTCGAGGATTTCTTGATCGCCTTGGCTTGCCCACGCTTACGCAGAAAATCTTTGGCAGCTTCCATGTCTCCGTTGGTTTCAACGAGAGCTTTTTTGCAATCCATCATTGGCACGCCAGTCAGTTCTCGCAGTTCCTTGACGGCGGCGGCAGTGATCTCAGCCATGATTCTTTTTCTCCTTCGCTGATTCGTTTATTCGGGGGTGGCAGGGGTGTCGGTCACTTCGTTGTCTGCAGAGTCACTTTCCTCTGTCTTGGGCTCGCTCTCTGCTGCCGCCGGAGCAGCCTGGCTAATCTCAGCGGGTGTTCCACTATCAGCAGTAGAAATGCTCGCTCGGCTTGCCCGTCCTTCCAGTATTCCAGTCGCAATCACGCTGGCGAAGAGTCGTACGGCTTTAGGAGAGTCATCATTGCCCGGAATCGGGACGGTGACATCTTTTGGATCACTGTTGGTATCGGCAATTGCGATGATAGGAATCCCGAGTTTGTTGGCTTCCCGAATTGCCAGATGCTCTCTACGACAATCCACAACGAAGATTAGATCAGGAAGTCCACGCATGGTCTTCACACCACCCAGAGACTGATCCAGTTTCTCGCGCTTACGTTGGATACGGAGCGCTTCTTTTTTGATGATGCCTTCGTAAGTGTCGTCTTCTCCTGCCAACTCTTCAAATTCCTTCAATCGGCTAATCGACTGTTTGACGGTAGAGAAGTTGGTCAGCATCCCACCGAGCCAGCGGAAGTTGATATAATTTGCTCCGCAGCGGTCGGCTTCTTCTTGAATGATGTTTTGAATCTGGGGCTTGGTACCAACGAAGAGGAAGTTGCGACCCTCTGAAGCCGTGGTTTTGGCATACTCGTAGGCCACTTTGAGTTGCTTGAGGCTTTGGCGCAGATCGATGATATGAATGCCACTCTTGACTCCATAGATGTAGGGAGCCATGTTGGGGTTCCAGCGCTTGGTCTGGTGTCCGAAGTGAACGCCGGCTTCTAGAAATTGCCGCATTGAGATGACAGCCATGATGTCTCCGTGATTGATGATGGCTTGTTGTGCCGATACCTGCCTGAATCAGGTCAGGGAAAGAGGATCAAAATTCACCCCGACAAAGGGTGGAATGAAAAATAAAACCTTACTTTTTAAGGAAAATTAACCGTTTTTGCAAGTTCCTTTTCAGGCATTTCTTAGGAACTTTTGCTCTGCTTGTTTGGGTTCTGATAGGATTCGCCCTGACTTGGATAATCCAGACTGCGGACGTCATCAACCCATTCGTTCACTGCCGACAAGGCAATCTGGCGAAGCTGGGCGTACTGACGAACAAATGAGGGCATCCTACCGTTGGTCATTCCGAGCAAAT
>CAJXNF010000335.1 GCA_913056375.1 uncultured Pseudomonadota bacterium
AGCGCAAAATCATAGAATTTCTTTGCGCTTTCCATATTGCGAGCATCTTTGATGATGCTCATCGAACCAATTTCGTAGCCTGTTCCCTCGCAGGGGGCGACAGTCTGAATTGGCATTCCCTTGACTGCTTGGGTTACCGCATCGTGCATGAAAACAATCCCAACAGTAGTTTCACCAATTGCTGCTGCCTTGATCGGCGCAGAACCAGACTTGGTGTATTGGCTAACGTTCTGATGTAGTTGCTTCATGAAGTCAAAGCCACCTTCTTCTCCAAACAGTTGCACCATGGTTGCCAGGGTTGTGTAGGAGGTTCCCGAAGTGTTTGGATTGGCGATCTGCACTTCGTTCTTGAAAGCAGGATTGAGCAGGTCTTTCCAGCATTTCGGGGCAGGAAGTCCTTTACTGGCAAGTAATTCCTTGTTGTAGCCATATCCGAGCCCACCCATGTAGATGCCCACCGTACGTCCTCCAGTGGCTTTGTGAGGAGATAGGGCCCAATCCTGAAGTTGGGAAAGCATTGGGGAATTGTAGACTTCAGTCAGACCCTCTTCAGCGGCCTGCAAATGTGGATCTCCCGTTCCACCCCACCAGACATCGCCTTTGGGATTGGATTTTTCTGCTTTGATTTGTGCGAGAGTTTCCCCTGAACTCTTGCGGGTCATAGACACTCGGATCCCAGTTTGTTTTTCGAAGGTGTTGACCATCAACTCACACCATTCGATTTGTGGGCTACAATATAGAGTCAGCCGATCTGCTGCCTGCAGCACACTTCCCATCAGCATGGCACCCATCAGAGCGCCAATTCGTTTTGCTATTCTCATGTAGATCTCCCAGCGGAGGTTGGGCCATAAGGCTAAAGCCAATGCTTCCCAAAATGGGACGCAAACCGGACGAGAATGTGCTTTTATCGGAGATCACATTTCAAGACGGATCTTTTTTTGGGCTTGTTTCCGCGAGGAATTTTCTGTCAGAGATGAGGGAGCTGCGAAAGCTTAAGAGGGATAATTGGAAGAGGTAATCAGGCCTTCAGTCAGCCGAAAACGCCGACCTCCACGACCTGGATGGGTAACCGGGGCTAGATCTGTTAGGACCCCTTGGTTGACCAACTCGGAAAGTACTCTTGATACATATTCACGGGAACAATCCAGTTCAGCTGCCGTCTTGGTTACAGGTAGTTTCAATTCACCTTGACCATCAACATGCTGTAAGCAAGACAACATCACTTGCAGCTTTTTGGGTGCTCCAAGACGAATGGACAGATGAAGAAGCTGCTCAGGATTGACCGTCGGTTGAAATTCTGCGCTCACCAAGGACTCCAAGAAAGGTAAGTGATGCGCCACAAAGAGTACTAGTGAGATGTTAGATTTTGATTAAGATTTGCTAATTTTTTAAATTTGATTCAACGAGGTGATCTTTCACCATGAATCTGATTCCAAAAAAGATTAGCAGCCAAAAAGATAGAATTAGCACCATCTTTTGGGGGAATTTTTCTGCAAATGACACTATGGTAATTTAGGAAATGTAAATCTTTTGCTGCCCATGCAGCATAAAGAGTAAATTCTGAAGATCTAACCGCCAACCAATCATAGGAACAAAAATGAGCTTTGCTTCAAGATTTTTTGCTAGGGCTGTACTTGCTATTCTCCTGGGATCTTTTGCCACAATTGTTTGGGCAGATTTGCCTGCACTGGATTTAAAAAATAATCGTGTGGCGGTTCCTTCTTTTGCAGTACAAACCAATAACAACGGAGCACTGAACGAAATCAAAGATGAAAACGGTAGGATGTCTCTGAGTCTTGAAGAGGTGATTTATGGAAAGATTGATGATGTAGACGTAACAGGTGGACTGATTTCAACGAGTGTGGATTTTCAGCTGAATGAACAACGAAATTTGTCTTTTGCCTATACGCAAATCAGCCTTGGAAATTTTGGAACAATGACTGCGGGGAGTTCATCAACTCGATTAGATGCTACCGAAGAGATGTTGGTGGTGGAAACCGCCGAAGAGTTCGACAATGGAAAGTCACATTTGGCAGTGAGTGTTGGCAGGTACTCGGTCGGTGTGATTGGCCTATCATCTACGTTGGGGGTCGTTGGTGGAAAAATGATTCTGGATCAGGAAGATTACCTAATCGGGGGAAGTGTCCAACTCTTCAATGGACCCAGTGGGATTGGGGATGGAGGACAGTTACGACTTGGTGGTGGTCAGCAGGATGAGAACACCTCTTATGAGGTGGGACTGGATTTTTTCCAGACGCCACTCAATTCCAAAGTTGAAACCTCGCTTGGTCTGTACGTGGATGGGGAATATGCTGTGGACGAACATGTTTTTGGAGCGACTTTTGAGCGAGTCGATGGGCAAGATATGGATCAGCAGAATATTGGAACACGCTGGCTGAAACAGTATGAGCGATTCAACCTTGGTCTGAACTATCGAATTTCACTCGTTTGGGATGATGGGGATGATTACGTTTTGAATTGGCTGGGAGTCAATGCGACACAGAAATTTTGAGCTATTCTGTCAGGACGGTTAGTTTCCGTGGTTTAGCAAATTCTGCAGCTGCTGAACCTGTTGTTCAATAGACATCCCCCCCGTCTCAATGACTTGATCCGCATATCGCAAATAAAGGGGGTGTCGCTCTTTAAAGAGTTCTGTCAGATCCTGTCCGGGTCGACAGGCGATGCCTCTTTTTTCAAAATTGGTTACTCTACTGAGGACATCCTCCAAGGGCAGGTTAAGGAAGATTCTTAGGCCCAAACTTCCAAGGTGCGTCATCGCAGATTCGCTGTAGACGGCACTGCCACCGGTTGAGATGATCTGTTGCTCTCCCTCCAGTTGAAGCAGGGTTCGCTCTTCTTCTACGCAGAATCCTTCGTATCCCAAGCCATCAAAGATATCTTGAAGTGGGCGATCGTGGTTCGCTTCCATCAGTAAATCTGTATCCACTAGGTGCCACCCTAGCTTTTCAGCAAGAAGCTCCCCCAGTGTACTTTTTCCAGAACCAGGCATGCCCAGCAGGATTAAGTTCTTATGCAGACTTTTTTTCATGAACTGGGAATGGGACAGGAGCGTTTGGAGCAAGAACTAATGGATAAACTCCGATTTCAAGCCTGATTTTTGACATGATCTTGCCAAGCCATAAGTTGTGCTGCTGTTTGTTCGCGATCAGTCTTGACTTCAATCAGCGAAGATTTGTTTGAATGCCATGCCTCATGAAAACTTTTCTGGAGCTGTTCCAGATGTTCTGGCTGGAAGTAAGGTAGATCGAACATTGCCGCAACTTTCAAAAATTCGCAACCATGTGGTGTACCAAAAAAACGCTCAAAAACATCCTTCTGGGTGGAGATGGGCAGCATTGAAAAAATCCCTCCGCCATCATTGTTCAGAATAATCAGGGTCATTGGAACCTGGCTCTCTCGGATCAACAGAAGAGAATTCAGATCATGCATTGCAGAAAGATCACCTAAGAGAATTGTGGTTGGTTGCCGATGACCCATAGCCCATCCACAGGCAGTTGCAATTTGACCATCAATCCCGCTGGCTCCACGATTAGCGGCAACTCTTAAAGGAGTATTCCGAGTTGCTGAGAGCATATCCACTTCACGAATTGGCAGGCTGTTTCCAATAAAAAGAGCATGTTTTGTTGGAATTTGACGAACTAGCTCTCGAACGATAGATACTTCTCCAAATCTCTCTGTTTTATCCCACCACTGTGCAGCCTGCTCTTCCAATGCTTGGGAACCCAGCTTCCATTGTTCCAGCCACTGAGTTCGTGAGAGATTTGCTTCTGTGCTGGATAGAATTTCATCAAGTGCCTCCCAGTCCATTTGCAAACGCCAATGAGAACGTTGAGACGGTATCTGTCTCTCAGGATGATTCGTGATGACGAT